>DASQFG010000121.1:0-5860 GCA_035633315.1 Nakamurella sp.
TCCAGTCGACGGCCAGCAGCGGGACCGCATCCGCATCGGCGGACGTGGCCTTGGCGGGGAAGTCGAACACCGCGATCATCATCTGCACTGGGTAGGCCGGCGCCTGACGGACGGTCCTCGTGAGGTTGCCGTCAATGAAGAAGTCGACCCGGCCGGGACGCCAGTATGCGGCGCAGACGTGTGCGGCGCTGACGTCGATCGCAACCGGGGCGCATCGAACTCCTCGGTGATCGCGGGTCGCGAAACGGGTGCACGCCCCATGCCCACCGCCGCAGTTCGGCCCGCGGCAGGGTCATTGACCAGGGCGTCGCCGAACACCTCGACGATACAGATTTCGGCCGACCGGCTTGGCTGGTCCTCGAGGCCGACCATCCAGACGGCGGCCATCGACCGCGGTCCGATTTCCATCCGCGCGCGGATCTCGATTCTGCCGTAACCCGGCGTCCGGCCCCAGTGCGTCGGCTGCGACTCCCGTACCACCGCGCCGTCGCGGAAGGGCTGCTGACCGATCGTCCTGCCGACCGGCCCGGAGAACACCCCGGATTGAATTCCGGAGACCCGCAACGGCTCATGAACCTCCGGGCACCACAATCCCTGCTCCGGCGGGATGGTCAACCGCAGTTCGGAACCGGTCACGGTGTACGTGGCGGCGCTGGCGGATCGGGAACTCCACATGGGCAGGTAATGGGGGATCCATACGCCGGTGTCGAGGTCCGGTCCGTCGAAGTCGTCGGAGAAGGCCGGCCGGAGGTCGGCGGCAGGATTCATCCGACGACGATACGACGCGGCGAGCGCACGGATTCTGGGTGAGGGGACGCGGAGGCCCGGTCGCTTCTCGGAACGACAACTGCGGCAAACAATATTCCCCACGGCGTGACCTTTGACCCTACAGGCGTGAAATGCCTAACGGCAGGGTGAGAGGTAGCCGAGCTGGGATGTCTGCATCACCGCCGGCGCGGTCCGTCACATCGGGAGATGAGGACCATGTCGAACCGCTCCGTTGACGCCGCCCCCAGCTTGGTACCGCAAGTCGCTCAGCCGGCTGGCTGGTACCCGGATCCGATCGGTCGCTCACCCCTCCGGTTCTGGTCGGGGCAGACGTGGACCTCGTGGGTCTGGGATGGGACTTCCGTGATCCACGATCCACTGCCGGTTCGCCGGCCCGTCGGGTTGGACGACCTGGGCCATCTCGCCTTCGTGGAGCAGGTGTTCCTGCCCGAGCTGTGTAGCACCGGGGCCCTGACACCGCAGCAGCTGAAGCGGATGTGGGAGCTGGTCAACACCCTTGCGATCCGGGCGGGGCAGTCCAGTGGTGTGCCGACCGCAGAGCCGGTCACCTTCCCGGTCACTGTTCCGGCGGACGTCGCCACGGGGACGCCGCCGGGTCCGGCCGCGGTGCAGCCCTCGCGACGTGCCGACCAGTCGGGGTGGGTGACGCGGCCACCGGCACCCGCGCGGCTGCCGCGAACGCCCCCGACGGCGGTGCGGCCTCTGGTCACGCCCGTGGACGTCGCGCACGTACCGCAGACCCCCCCGAGGATTGCGCAGCCACCTTCCGCGCTGTCGCGGTGGTGGACCCGCACTCGCGACAGCGTCGGCTCGGATCTCGCTGTGCACTGGCTCGCCTATCTGGGCGTGCTGCTGTTCTTCATCGGAGCGTTCGGTCTGGTGGCCTTCGCCTTCGCCGACGTGGCGCCCACGATGCGCTGGCTCGCCGAGATCGTCATCGCGGCAGCGCCGTTCATCTCCGCCGCGCTGTTGCTGAGTCGGGGTGCCGAGACCGTGGGTCGAGCGCTCGAGGTCGGCGGTGGGCTGCTGTTGCCCGTCATGGTGATCACGTCCTTCCTCGACGGTGTGGCGATTCCTCCTGACCTCGATGGGCCGGTGATGGTGGCGACCTTCACCGCTTGCAGCGCGCTGATCGCGGCGGGTTATGCGCTGTGGTCACGCGTGCACCCGTCAAGCGGTTTGCGGTTCCTGGTCGCGCCCATGGTGTGGTCCACGGTGGCCATGGCCACGCTCGGACTAGGTCGCGACATCCCGGTCGGCAAGGCTGTGGCCACCCCCGGAAGTGCCCAGTTCGCTGTGGTATCAGCGTCTTTGGTGGCCACGCTCGTGCTGGCCAGGTGGCGGCCGCGCTCGCAGCTGGCCGCACCCACCCTGACCGCCGGGGTCACCGGGACCCTGGTGTTCGGTCTGCTGGCCGTGCTCACCTGGGCTGCCGAGGGCTGGCCCAGGCTGGCGATCGCCGTCACCGGAGTGCTGATCCTGGCGGCTTTGGAGCTGCTGAGGACCCGCCTTCCGGCGCCGGTGGTGAATGTCGCCGAACCGCTGTGGTGGGCGTTCGTTGGCTGCGCGCTGGTGCCGGGTCTGGGGCTCGGCCCGGCGGCGGCCGTCGCAGCAGCAGGCTTCGTCCTTCTGCTGGAGGCCGCCGGGACCGCCCGCCGTCCGGCCTGGGCAGTGGTGCTGCCCGCCGCTGGTGTGGTGGCAACGCTCGGTGCCGTCTGGGCCGAGCCATGGTGGGCCGTCGGGGTCTTTGCCGCGACCACGATCTGGGCGTTGGTGCGTCGGCTGGCTCCATTCGAAGTGCCCATGGCCGCCGCAGCGCTTGACGTGGCGGCGGCGGTACTGCCGCTGGGCTTTGTGCTGGCGTTGGGCGCTGCGACGAACGCGCCGACTGCGGTCGCCTGCGGCGCGGGCCTCGTCCTGCTGGCGACGGTACCCGCCACCCGCCCGGTGCTCCACCGCGACGAGCACGACCGGTTCTGGAGATTCTGGTGGCCGGCCGCCCTGGTGATCGCGGCCATCGCCGCGGCGATCGGGTGGGCCGATGCGTCTTCGGCGAGCCAGTACTGGGTGATCACGATGTCGGTGGTCGCGTTGGCCATCGCCGCCGGACTGGGCCCTGTCCCCGTCGTCTGGCGGATCTGGCCGGTGGTCGGATTGGGCACCTGCGCGTGGCTGATGGCCTGCACCACGGCCGGAGCGACCGAGGTCGTCCGGGGGGCCGCTCTCGGCGTCGTCGCGCTGGCGTTGGTGGTCGCCGCCCACGTCCGGCAGCCACAGTGGTCGGACATCGCGACAGTCGCGCCCGTGCGGGCCGGCGTCGGTCTGGCTGGGCACCTCCTCGCCCTGATAGCCGTGGCCGCAGGCGGTCTCGGTGGGGGGTTGGTCGCCGGTGCGGCGCTGGCCACGATCGGGTGGGCGGTCACGACCGCGTTCGACAGCCGCGATCGGTCTCCGGTGGGTGCCGCGATGGCCCGGGTCGGCCAGCCGATCCGCTATCTTCCACCGGCGCTGGTCGCGATCGGGGTGCCCGTGACGGTGGCCCTGACACTCGATCTGGCGGGCTGGCTGAGAATGGACAGTGCCTGGGCGTCCATGGTTCTCGCGGTGGCTGCAGTTTCCTATGCGCTCGCGTCTCGCCTGCACATGCCGGAGCGGATCGCAGCAACGTTGGCCTGGGGTGCATTTGCCGCCGGGATCGGAGCCTGCATCACCCCGCAGGCGCGGCCGGCGGCCGTCGGGCTGGCCGCGCTGATACTCGCGGTGCTGCTGCTGCCGCCGGGTCGCCGCGTCTCGCTGCAGACCTGGGTGGCCTGGGCCGCGCTGGCGCCGTTGGTCGGGTTGGTCGCGATCGAAGTATTCCCCTGGTTCGCCGCTCAGTCAGTGACGAGCGCCGTCGCGATCACTCTCGTCGGGGTGGGCGGTCCCCTGCTGATCGGCGGTGCCGCAACGGATCTCCGCTTCGGTGGGTGGCTTCCGCACTACCTGCCGCGTCGCGAATCCCTATGGCCGGCTGTCGTTCTCGGTGGTCTGGAGTTGGGCGCCGGTGTGCTGCTGGCATTGCTGGCGGCCCCTACCCGCACCGCGGGATGGGTGAGCGCAGGGACTGCGATCGTTCTGCTGATGACCGGTGTGCTGGCTCG
Organism: Nakamurella sp.; assembly: GCA_035633315.1. Classification (GTDB taxonomy): domain Bacteria; phylum Actinomycetota; class Actinomycetes; order Mycobacteriales; family Nakamurellaceae; genus Nakamurella. The sequence continues at coordinate 3,930 of DASQFG010000121.1, forward strand.
GGTCGGACTCCTCGGTGGCGTCGCCACCGTGCTGGGTTGGTCGGCGCTCCTCCTGGTGGTCGGTACTGGCAGCCAGATCTGGCCGTGGGTAGGTATTCTCGTGGTCGCTGTGCTACTCGCAGCAGCAGAGTTGCTGCACCGGGTGATGCCCGACGGGACGTGGTGGAGCCGTTGGGACGTACCGTTGCTGCTGGCCGCGGTGCCGGTTGCGCTGACCGCCCTTGCTTTCTCGGGCGCTGGTGGGACCTTTGCCACCACGTCGGTGTTGCTCGGGGTGGAATGCTGGGCGGTCGCGTTGCGGCTGCACGCCGTCGCCAGGGCTCTGGCGACTCTCGGTGTCACCGGAACGGGCCTGGTTCTGGTGGGCGCGGCGGCGACCAGTTCCGGGTGGCTGGCGCTGGCGTTGCTGGTGCTGTCGATCGGCCTCGGTGTCATTGCCGTGCGCACGTCCGGACGGACGAGCCTATGGTTCCAGCTGGGTGGGGCAGTGGCGGTCGTTGCTGCCTGGTCGGCGACGCTGGACTGGCTGGACTGGACCGCTCAGCAGTCGGTCGATATCACTGCCGTCGGCGCCGGTTTGGTGGCCCTCGCCGCGTCGGGTCTGGCGTTGATCGGCTCCATCGAACGATCCTGGGTGCTGATCTGGGGCGGAACCGCCGCCGTCCTTGTCGCGGGCAGCGCGGCGCTGGCCGAACAGGGCTACGCCATCGCACCGAGCGCACCAGTTGCCATCGGCCTGATGCTGGCGGCGGTCTCGCTGATGGTCGGCGCTGCACCGCTGGCGATTGTCTGGCTACGCGATCTGGGCGTGGTTGCCGCGCTCGGTGCGTCGGTCCTGTCCTTCCAGTCATTCGACGCTGCGGCCAGCGTGCAGGTCGCCGCCCTGGCGCTGGCTTCGGTGGGGTGCGCGGTCGCGACATTCGCGCTGACCAGCCACCCTGCGGGAAGGGTCTGGCGACGTGCTGTCATGGACCTGGGAGTGGGCGCCGTGGCCGTTGCGACTGTCGTGGCCCTGCTCCAGCTTCCGGACGCTGCTCTCCTGGTGTGGTGCCTCGCGGCCGCCGCCGTCCAGGCAGCCACCATCGGTGTGGTCTTCCGAGTGCTTGTCGTGCAGTGCATGTCACCGCTGTTCGCCTGCGGGGCATGGCTGATCTACGCCTCGGCACTGCTGAACGGCAACCCCCAGTGGTCGATCGTGCCGATCGGCCTGGCGCTCCTGGTCGTCGTTGGCCTGTGGCGTCACGACCGTGTCGTTCACGGGGGTGACGTCGCGGCGCCGGAGATCGTGGGGCTCGAGTTCGTCGGCATCGGGTTCCTCGTGGGTTCGCCCTTCGCTCAAGCCGTCACCGAAAACGTGGCTTACGCGCTGCTCGCCTTGACCTTCGGACTGATCATCGCCGAATGGGGCATGTCATCCATGGTGCGCCGTCGGCTGATCAGCGGGGTTGTCATCGTGCTCGCCTCACTGATCGTGCTGGTGGGGGTTCCCTTGGTGCACCTGCTCCCCAGCTGGGGAAGCGCGGGGCTCTGGGTGCTCGTGCTCGGGCTCGGGCTGGCCATCGTTGTCGTGGCCACAACGCTGGAGAAGAGCAGGGCAGCACTGCACAAAGATCTCATCCGGTTCGAGAAGGCGACGTCCGATTGGGAGTGAGCTGCTATCCGATGACGTCCGCTCCAGCCGTGAGCGAATCGATGTGGACCCGCACCAGGAGGTCATCCATTTCCGTTCGGTTTCTCGTCATCGACGGTCACGGCCACGGGAGGATCGTGGTGAAGGCTGCGGGCCTTGACACTTCGGCTGGACGTCGAGAAGACCAGATCGCGTCCGTCGACGGTGAACCAGACCGGCGCGACGTGCGGCCGGCCCTGCGCATTCACGGTGGCGACCTTGGCGGTCCGTGTCCCGGCCAGCAGGAAGCGACTCGCTTCGG
>DASQFG010000122.1:0-4311 GCA_035633315.1 Nakamurella sp.
ACGCCGAACAGGCCGTACTCGGGGTTGACGGCGTACAGCCGGCCGTCCTCGCCGAAGGTCATCCAGGCGATGTCGTCGCCCAGCATCTCGACCTTCCAGCCGGGAATCGTCGGCTCCAGCATGGCCAGGTTGGTCTTGCCGCACGCGCTCGGGAAGGCCGCGGCGATGTAGTGGACCGACTTCTCGGGGGAGGTCAGCTTGAGAATGAGCATGTGCTCGGCCAGCCAGCCCTCGTCACGTGCCATCACCGAGGCAATCCGCAGCGAGTAGCACTTCTTGCCCAGCAACGCGTTCCCGCCGTACCCGGAGCCGTAGGACCAGATGCTCCGCTCTTCGGGGAACTGGACGATGTACTTGGTCCGGTTGCAGGGCCAGGCGACGTCCTGCTCGCCGGGAGCGAGCGGCGCCCCGACCGAGTGCAGCGCCTTGACCCAGGCGGCGCCCTTGTTGATCAGCTCGAGCGCGCGACTGCCCATCCGGGTCATGATCCGCATCGAGGCGACCACGTACTCCGAATCGGTGATCTCCACACCGAGTTTCGGGTCGGGCGCGTCGTAGGGGCCCATGCAGAACGGCACCACGTACATGGTGCGGCCGACCATCGCCCCGGCATACAGGCCGCTGAGGATGGCCTTCATGGATGCGGGATCCATCCAGTTGTTGGTCGGGCCGGCGTCGGCCTTGTCGACCGAACAGATGTAGGTACGGTCCTCGACCCTGGCGACGTCGGTCGGATCAGAGGCTGCGTAGAAGGAGTTGGGCTTGCCCGCCAGCCGGGTGAAAGTGCCCGCCTCGACGAGCTTGTCGGTCATCGAGGTCCACTCCTCGTCCGACCCGTCGACGAATACCACCTTGTCAGGTCGGGCGAGCTCGGCTACCTCCAGTACCCAGGACAGCAGCGCGGGCGACGTACCCGAGGGGGCGCCGATGATTTGGATTCCTGCCGGGACCTCCCCGGAGGACGAGGACGTCTTCTTCATCGGGTCGATGACCGCGGTCACATGCACCATCTCCTGGAGAGTCTCGGGCTTGTCGGGCGGGTGGGGTGTTCACCGCCGTCGGAAAACGACGGCCCACACCGCGCTGTGTCGGCCGATTAACCGACACTAACCAATGAATGTCCGTTGTTACCGGGGACGGGTTGTATTCCAGGCCACAGAATCGTGAAAGGGATCGATTCAGAACCTGTGGCCTACGCCACCACGTGTTCGTTGTTGTTCGACGATGGTCCGTCGTGCGCGTAAGTTGCGACGATCTGCAGAAACACCAGTACGCGGTGATCTTGGGTCATCCGCGCGGTGATCATGTCCGGGGCCTCACCCGGTCGTGTCAGTGCGCTACTGCGCGTCGAACATCGATCGCCGTTGCCGCCCGTGAAATTCCTGGTGTCGGTAGGTGTCAATAGGTGTCGGCAGGTGCAAGTCGGTGGGAATTCGCGCGGATGCGTTCAAAATATCACTCGCGCCGTCAGCGCACGTGCGATTCCGTGTGCCCGCCGTTCGTGGAACCCGTTCGTGGAACCGTCGGCCGCCGGGCCGGCGTGCGACAATCGCCCGGGGCGCCGGGCGGTACGGACGACGATGTCCGGCGGGTGGTGCCCGACGAGACGAGGCCAGCAAGCATGTGCCGACTGTTCGGGCTGCACACCGGATCGAACCCGGTGCTGGCCACCTTCTGGTTGCTGGACGCTCCCGACAGCCTGCGCGAGCAGAGCCACCGCGAGCCGGACGGCGCAGGCATCGGCATCTTCGACGCGGACGGCCTGCCCGTCATCGACAAGCAGCCGATCGCAGCCTGGCAGGATTCCGAGTTCGCCCACGAAGCCAGGGTGGCGCGCAGCCGGACCTTCGTGGCCCACGTCCGGTACGCCAGCACCGGAGCGCACACCACGGAGAACACCCACCCGTTCGCCCAGGACGCCCGCTTGTTCGCGCACAACGGCGCGTTCGGCGAGCTGGGCGTGCTCGATGACCGGTTGGCCGAACTCGGGGTGAGCGACCTGGTCGGCGGTCAGACCGACAGCGAGCGGATGTTCGCACTGATCACTGCCCAGGCGCGCCTCCGGGACGGCGATGTGGGCGCGGCCATCGTCGCGGCAGTGGGGTGGATCGCCGAGCGACTTCCGGTTTTCGCCCTGAACCTGATCGTCGCCACGCCGGACGACCTGTGGGCCCTGCGATTCCCTGCCACCCATCGGCTGTACGTGCTGGAACGACCCGCCTCGGACGAGAATCTTGATGTGCGCAGCCCGCGGATCCACACCAAGTCCGAAGAACTGGCCGGGTCCGCGTCGGTAGTCGTGGCCAGTGAGCCGATGGACGGCGCGAGCGGTTGGCGGCTCTTGGATCCGGGCGAGCTGATCCACGTGGGGGTCGATCTGACGGTGACCAGCAGCCATCCGTTGCCGGCCGCGCCGCGCCATCCGTTGACGCTCGCCGACCTGTCACCGGCCGCGGCCGCGTCCCAGGGCTCGGCCGCCCAGCAGGCCTGACCTGGCTCACTCGGCCGGGCCTCGGTGCCCGGGCTCGGTGCCCGGGCTCATTGCGCGGCGTTACTGCGCGGCCGTACTGCGCGGCCGTACTGCGCGGCCGGTGCTGCGCGGCCGTACTGCGCGGCCTCATCGCGCGGGCCTACTGCGCGGGAGATACCGACGACATGTTGAAGCCCTCCACCAGCATCGGCGGCATCGCCGACCGGGTGAACCAGTCGCTCCACTCCCGGGACAAGGCCGGCACCGTGGCGCCGACGTCGACGGCGTGCCGCAGCACGTCCAGCGGCGACATGTTGAAGCGGAAGTTGTTCACCGCAGCGGTGATCTCCCCGTTCTCGACCAGGAAAACCCCGTCCCGGGTCAGACCGGTGAGCAGCATCGTCATCGGGTCGACCTCGCGCAGATACCACTGGGAGGTCAGCAGCAGACCGCGCCGCACTCCGGCTACCAGATCCTCGGTCGAGCGGGCCGGATCGCCGCCGGTCAGCAGCAGGTTGTCGGCGGCCGGGGTGAACGGCTCGCCGTATTCCGCCGCGGAGCCCCTGGTGTGCAGCAGCGAGTTGATCACCCCGTCGGTGACGATCTCGACCCGCGGAATCGGGGCACCGTTGTCGAAAACCGAGACCTCGTCGGAGGAGTGACCGGTGGCCACGAAGGGTGCGGACTGCAGGCCCGCCGCCGACGGATCAGCGGCCAGGGTGAGGGCCCGCTCGGTCAGCCGTTCGCCCGCCCGGGTCCCGCCGCCCGGGGTGGAGAACGCGGACCGACCCTCGTGCGCGGGCCTGGCCGCGGCACTCCAGGCCAGGTTGATCATGAAGTCGGCCACCGCGGTGGGTGGCAGCACCGTGTCGTACCGGCCGGCCGGCAGGTCGGCCGTCCGCCGCGCCCACTCCAGCCTGCGGGTCAGGGACGCGGACAGGTCGTCGACAGTGACGGCGCGGAAGTCGGGGGTGGACAGCCCGCCCCACGAGGATCGGCGCAGATCCGCGGATTTCGCGTTCAGCTCGAGGGTCCCGGTCGGCTGCACCCATCGCAGCCGCACCCCGGTCGACGACCCGAGGTGGGTGGTCGTCGTCTCGTGCCGGGCAAAGCCGTACAGCACCCGGTCCCCGGACCTGGCGTCATCGAAGGCGGCGGCCAACGACGGGAGCAGATCGGCGTAGACCTCGAAGGAGGTGGTGACCGGAGCCTCGTCGAATCCGCCACCCTGGGGAGCCGCGGTTCCGACCCCAACGGTTCCGACCGCTCTTCCGATCTGAGCGGGACCGACCAGCGGCCGGGCATCCCGAGCCCGCCCCGACTGCGCCGCGGCGAGCGCCACCTGATGCGCCGCCACCACCACTTCGGTCACCGCTGACGCGGAATCGGCCGCAGCCGCGGACGCGCTGACGGTGCCCGCGGCCCCGTCGACGATGCAGACGACGTACCAGGACAGCGTCCGCGACACCCCGTTCGTGGTCACCGTGTTGTTCGCCCACCGGACGTTGGCCTCCGAGGTGGACTCGACCACCACCACGCAGCCGTCGGCGCCGGACGCGGCCAGCGCGACGTCGATGATCTCCTGCGGGGCAAGGATCCCAGCCGGGGGGGGTGCGACTGCCGGACTAGTCATGACAGGTCACGAACCCTCCTGCACCGTGTTGAGAATGGTGATGCCGCGGAATCGCGCCGCCGGGCACCCGTGCGAGACGGCCGCGACCTGACCCGGTTGTCCCTTGCCGCAATTGAAAGCGCCGCCCAGCAGGTAGGTGTGCGGACCGCCGACGGCGTCCATCGCTCCCCAGAAGTCGGTGGTGGTCGCCTGGTAGGCGACATCCCGG
>DASQFG010000123.1:0-5136 GCA_035633315.1 Nakamurella sp.
CGGGGACGCCGCCATGGCGAAGGAGTGCGTCCGGGCCGGCTACGTCGTTTCGTTCGCAGGCCCGGTGAGTTTTCGCAATGCGCGTTCGTTGGTCGATGCGGCCCGGGTGGTGCCCGACGGGCTGCTGATGGTGGAGACGGATGCGCCGTTCCTGACCCCACACCCGTTCCGGGGCAAACGGAATGAGCCGTTCGCACTGCCCTACACGGTGCGGGCGCTGGCCGAATTACGCTCGGTTGCGCTCGAAGACCTGTGCAATTCGGTGATGCTCACCACACGGAACGTGTACGGTCTGCCCGAATTGTGACGAATTTCCCGTTACTTGCCGTCACTTGCACCGAATCCTGACCGTTACGTACTGCTTTCGATAGTTGCCTCGCTGTGCCCTCGCCGTTACCCTCCTGTGATAACAGCCGGGATGGGGAAGTCCCGGGTGCGTCATTGGCAGGACTGGTCGGCATCGACGCCGGCGCGGTGTAGGCCGCGCTGGTCGATGGGGGCGAGCCCTGCCTTTTGTGTTCTCTGCGGCACCGTCGTGTGTGCCCGGTGGAGCCCGGCGCGCCTGGTCGCCTGCCCGGGCGCTTCGACGTTCGGACGTGATGTGACCTCGACCAGCGATCAGGTGGGCGCCCACCACAGCAGTGACGACGCACCGGAAGTCAACCCGGATGACGTGCTCGACGGGTTACGGGCGAACGACGGCAGCAACCTGCTGACCCGCGACAACGGCGGAGCGAGCGCCGACGACGCCGCGGTCAGCCACGCGGGCGATCCCGGCCTCGAAATCAGCGACCCGGGTCCCGCGCACGCCGCAAGGGCCCCGCGCTGGCGCAAGCCGGTCCTCATCGGAGCCGCGGCGCTGGTGTGCGTGCTCGCGATCGCCGGCGGCACGTACGCCGCGATGCACAAGACGGTCACCATCACGCTCGACGGAACCGCGCAGGAGGTCAGCACGCTGTCCGGATCCGTGGCCGGCGCGCTCGACGCCGCCGGTCTGACGGTCTCCGAGCACGACTCACTAGCACCGGGGGCGGACGACCCCATTTCCGACGGGTCCCAGATCGCTCTGCAACGGGGCCGGCTGCTGACCCTGACCGTCGATGGCCAGACCAGGCAGGTCTGGACGACCGCAACATCGGTGGAGCGGGCGCTGGCTGATCTGGGCCAGAACCCGTCGGCGTTCAAGTTGTCGGCCGATCGGTCACGCGCGATCCCGATCGACGGTCTGACGGTCACCGCGCTGACCCTGCACACCGTCACGCTCGCCAATCGGGGCGGCTCGGCGGCCACGGTCAGTACGGCGGCCACCACGGTGGGCGCGCTGCTGGCCGAGCAGGGCATCGCGATCGGGGCGGCGGACCGGGTCACCCCGGCGGTAGACGTACCGCTCACCGACGGTGCGGCGATCTCCGTGGTCACCCTGCCGACGGTCAGCCTTGCGGTCGGTACCGACCCGGCCGTGAGTCAGGTGGTCGAGGGCGCCACGGTCGGCGACGCGCTCGCCGCAGCGGGCGTCACCCTCGGCGCGGACGACACGGTCATCCCGGCAGTGGCCACGCCCGTCACCGACGGACTGCAGATCGTCGTCACCCGGATCAGCTACCAAACCACGACCCAGACCCAGGACGTCGGCCAACCGGCGGACGAGCGGCAGAACGACGGCTCGCTCGCTGCCGGCACCACGACAGTGGTGCAGCAGGGCCAGCCGGGATCCGTGGAGATCACCCTACGGACGACGGTCACCAACGGTCAGGCCGGCGCTCCGGACGAGGTCTCCCGCCGCACCCTGACCGAGGCTGTGGCGACCATCACCAAGGTGGGTACCAAGCAGGCACCGGCGGTGCAGCCCGCCGCCGTCCAGCCAGCCCAGCAGCTCGCTGCCGCCGCTCCTCCGCCAGGGCCTGTCGCGGCGCCGGCTCCGGCTCCGGCTCCCGCGCCTGCTCCGAGCAATTCGGGCGGCTGGAGCGTGAACTGGGACGCGATCGCCACGTGCGAGTCCGGCAATAACTGGTCCATCAACACCGGGAACGGCTACTACGGCGGACTGCAGTTCGACATCGGTACCTGGCTGAGCAACGGCGGCGGTCAGTTCGCGCCGCGCGCGGACCTGGCCAGCAAGGACCAGCAGATCCAGATCGCCGAGCGCGTCTACGCGGCCCGTGGGTTGTCCCCCTGGGCGTGCGGGTACGCGGTCGGCTGATCCCGAGGTCGGCCGATCCGGGCCTGACACCGGGCGGAGGACGTCGGTACGGATGCGCCGCGCCTTCGTCCGGATGCAGGCACGGCTGTCGGTGGCGCACCCGTGCGACGAGCGGGATGACGCATCGTGATCCGGACGATGAGGCCCGTGCCGCAGCCAGCGACACGGGCCCCATCGTTACGCCGGAATGACCCCAGAGCGGAATGACCACAGAGCGGAATGACCACAGAGCGGAATGACCACAGAGCGGAATGACCCCAGAGCGGGGTGGACATCGAGTGTCATCGCCCGGGCAGCATCGAGGGTCGCGGTGTGGTGATGTCGGGGTGGTGATGTCGGGTGGTGAGGTGTCGCTGTGATAACTGCCTGCGACTCCCAGTGACCCACGCCTACCCCAATGCCGCGCGACGAAACGTGACCCCGGTCACCGGAGAGGGCCGAAGAAGGTGACCGCGATCACCAGCAGCACGTCGCGCGACGGGTGGATTGTGGCGGGCGCCACAGAATGCGTGAGATTTCGGTGAGGCATGCGCCACAATTCCCACACAGGGGTATCACCAACGTTGCGGGTCCGTTATTGTTTCGTGATAGCAGCTGGGATGGGAAATCATCAAGCGCAGCGGATCAGGTAGTGGCCGAGCACCCCGAGCAAGTCGGGAAACGAGCCGACTAGTTCGGCGGAAGCCGAAACTAAACCTACCTGCCAGGTATCCAAGATAATTGCGTGATACCACGCCGTGCTGTGATCCCTGCCTGGACACAACCAAAAAATCGGATTGAGACTTGGCCACCAACGCTGACACGCAGAATACCGACCTTCTCGACGAGAGCCTTTCGCACGACAACGATGACGTTGCCACCCCTGCCGCCAAGACCGGGCGGAGCCTGCGCAAGCCGGTTCTGCTGGGCGTGGCCGCGTTGGTCGTGGCACTCGCACTGAGTGGTGGCGCCTACGCCGCCACCGGCAAGACCGTCACCATCACCGTTGACGGACAGCAGCAGGAAGTGAGCACCCACGCCGGATCGGTCGAGGGCGCGCTCGATTCCGCCGGACTGTCGGTCTCCGAGCACGACGTTCTCGCCCCCGCGGGTGACACCGCGATCTCCGATGGTTCGCAGATCGCGCTGGAGCGCGGCCGTCTGCTGACCCTGACCATCGACGGCCAGCAGCGGCAGGTCTGGACCACCGCGACCACCGTCGAAGAGGCGCTGGCCGAACTCGGCCAGAACCCGGGCGCGTTCGCCCTGTCCGCCGACCGGTCACGTGACATCCCGCTGGACGGCCTGGCCGTCACCGCGGAGACCGTCTTCGCCACCTCGCTCGCCGACGGCGCGGCCCCTGCCGCCAACCTGCAGTCCTCCGCCAACACCGTCGGCGACCTGCTGACCGAGCAGGGCCTCACCCTCGGCCCGCTGGACACCGTGAGCCCGGCCGCGGACGCCCCGCTGAGCGAGGGCGTCGCAGTTGTCATCACCCGGGTCGCCCAGACCACTGTGGCCGAGCAGGTTCCGGTCGCGCAGCCGGCCGACCAACAGGTCGAGGACGCCAACCTGGACCAGGGTTCGACCACCGTGACCCAGGAGGGTTCCGCCGGCACCGATCAGGTGACTTACCAGGTCACCACCACCAATGGTGCCGAGACCGCGAAGGCCGAGGTGTCCCGCGCCGCGGTCAACCCGGCCGTGCCGAAGATCATCGCCGTCGGTACGAAGCCGGTCTACACCGCCTCCAGCAGCAGCTCGAATGCGTCCGGCGCCTCGGATTCGTCCAGCACCTCGAATGCGTCCAGCGCCTCGGATTCGTCCAGCAGCAGCTCCGCCAGCTCGGCGGCGCCGGCGTCCTCGGGCTCCAGCGGCATCAACTGGGACGGCATCGCCTCGTGCGAGTCGACCAACAACTGGTCCATCAATACCGGTAACGGCTACTACGGCGGCCTGCAGTTCGACCTGGGCACCTGGGCCAGCGGTGGCGGCGACGCCTACGCCTCGCGTCCGGATCTCGCCAGCCGTGAGCAGCAGATCGCGGTCGCCGAGAACGTCGCCGCTTCCCGTGGAAGCTCGCCCTGGGCCTGCGCTTCCGCCGGCTGATTGCCGGACCACTGACGTTCAGCAGTAACGAGTTCTGATCGACAGGTACTGATCGGCCGCCTGCGGCGAGCCGAGTCGAAGCCCCGATCCGCGATGCGGGTCGGGGCTTCGGCGCGTCCCGGGGCGTCGTGTGGGGCGGGGTCCCGATGTGGCGGCGGGCCGGATGCGCCAGGAACCAACCCGAGGCAGCGCTGTTGCGCCCGGTGTGCCGTCGGGCATCTCTGGTCGGGGCAAGCGGGCTGTCTCTGGTCGGGTAGCGGCGCGAGCGTTCGCGTGAGGGGCCGTGAAGGCCTACCTGCGCAGCACCATCCCACGCCGACCGGCAATGCTGCCGCGGCATGGGTCGAGCAGCAGTGACAGCAGCAGTCCATGCGCGAGCATCAACCGGGCGAATACCTCACCAGACCCTGCCCGAGGCACCAGACCCTGCCCGAGGCCCACCTCACCAGACCCTGCCCGAGGCCCTCTGCCGCGTGCAGCGGTCGGCCACCCAACGACAAGATGCGCAAGCATCGACCCGGGCCGCTCGGTCCTCGGCGCTGCGGGCAGCGACCAGGTATCGACCGCGATTCGCGGCGATCTGACCACGCAGCGACAAGATGCGCGTTGTATCAGATGGCGCCCGCTGCTCACGCCGCGCGGGTGCCCGAGCGCACCGCTCCCGGGTGGGCGAGGGCTCCTAACGTGACGTTTCCAACAGTGATGAAGGCGATAAGACAACGTTATCGGCGCCGTTTTGAGATGTGAGACAGCCGACGTTGCCATCAGATGGGTGAACCGTATATCTTTCGTGATAGAAGCCGGGATGGGAGATCACCGCCCGGGGTTTACCGGGCAGACGCCCGATT
>DASQFG010000124.1:0-7386 GCA_035633315.1 Nakamurella sp.
TAGATCGGGCGCTTCAGGTCGAGGTCGCGGATGATCGCGGCCGGCCGCAGGTCGAAAACCTGACGGATCGCGTCGGCGATCTTGACCGGATCCACCTGCTCGGTGCCGAAGGTCTCCACGAACAGCCCGACCGGCGAGGCCTTGCCGATCGCGTACGCCACCTGGACCTCGATGCGGTCCGCCAGCCCCGCCGCCACCGCGTTCTTGGCCACCCAGCGCATCGCGTAGGCCGCGGACCGGTCGACCTTGGACGGATCCTTGCCGGAGAACGCACCGCCGCCGTGCCTGGCCATCCCGCCGTAGGTGTCGACGATGATCTTGCGGCCGGTCAGCCCGGCGTCGCCCATCGGCCCGCCGATGACGAACCGCCCCGTCGGGTTGACCAGCAGCCGGTACCCGCTGACGTCGATGTCCAGCGAGGCGAGCTCGGGCTCGACGACCTGCTCCTTGACGTCGACCGCCAGCAGCTGCTCGAGGTGGATGTTCTCGGCGTGCTGGCTGGAGACCACCACGGTGTCCAGCCTGACCGCGCGGTCACCGGCGTACTCGATGGTCACCTGGGTCTTGCCGTCCGGCCGCAGGTAGGGCACGGCGCCGGACTTGCGGACGGTGGCCAGCCCGCGGGCCAGCCGGTGCGCCAGCGCGATCGGCAGCGGCATCAGCTCGGGGGTGTCGGTGCAGGCGTACCCGAACATCAGCCCCTGGTCGCCGGCGCCCTGCTGGGACAGCGCGTCATCTATTTCCTCAGCGCTGTGGGTGCGGGTCTCGTAGGCCGTGTCCACGCCCTGCGCGATGTCCGGGGACTGGGCGCCGATGGCCACGTTGACCCCGCACGACCCGCCGTCGAAGCCCTTGGCGGACGAGTCGTAACCGATCCGCAGCACCGTCTCCCTGACCAGGGTCGGGATGTCGGCGTAGGCACTGGTGGTGACCTCACCGGCCACGTGGACCTGACCGGTGGTCACCATCGTCTCCACAGCGACCCGGCTGTTCGGGTCCTGACGCAGCAGCTCGTCCAGGATCGTGTCGCTGATCGCGTCACAGATCTTGTCGGGGTGTCCCTCGGTGACGGATTCGGAGGTGAACAGACGAGACGTCACGGAAAGGCTCCTACAGTGCGGCGGGCTGGCCCGCGGGTGGGGGTCGGGTGTGCGAGTCGGGGGGTGAATCTGGTGGGTGAATCTGGTGGGGTGAATTCGGTGTGCGGAGGGCTGGCGGGGCGGGAAGTTCAGCGGACGCAGACGAACTAACGGGGCGGCACGGCGAACGGCCGACCGTGGCTGCCTGTTCATCCTCCCATCGCGGAATGCCGGGTTTGACACATTCGGCTCATCCCAGCGGACCGAGTCGCGCGGAAATCGCGTCGCAGACGGCGGCGGCGAGCACGGTCTTGGGTCCGATCGGGGCCTCCGCGACGACGTCCGACCAGTCCCCCGCCCGGGCGCTCGCGGCCAGAATGACCCCCGCATTGTCGGCGACCTCGAAGGCCCGTCCGTCGTCGACCCGATTGACCACCAGCAGGTCGCAGCCCTTGCGGGCGAGCTTCTCCCGGGCGTAGGCCAGCACGGACGCGGTGGGGTCGGCCGACCCGTCGCCGGTCTCCGCGGCGAACCCGACGACCACTTGGGCGCGGGCCGGACCCGGCTGCGACAGCCTGGCCAGGATGTCGGGATTCTTCACCAGGGTGAGCGGAGCGGGATCCTGGCCGCTGACCTTCTTGATCTTCGTGGCGGCGGTGCTCGACGGCCGGAAATCGGCCACCGCGGCTGCCATCACCACAGCGTCGGCACCGGCGGAAAGCTCCACCATCGCGGTCTCCAGCCCCCGCGCGTCGGTGACCGGCACGACCGCGACGCCTGGCGGCTCGAGCAATGCGGCGTTCGCGGACACCAGGGTGACCTGGGCGCCGCGCGCGGCGGCGACCAAGGCCAGCGCGTATCCCTGCCGGCCGGAGGAGCGGTTGCCCAGGTAGCGGACCGGATCGAGCAGTTCGCGGGTGCCACCGGCAGAGATGACGATCCGGCGCCCGACAAGGTCGCGGCGCAGCGCCTGCGGGTCGCGGTGCAGCAGGTCGGCCAGCGCGGCGATGTGCTCGGGCTCGGGCAGCCGCCCCGGACCGCTGTCCGCGCCGGTGAGCCGGCCGACCGCGGGATCGATGACGATCACCCCGCGCGAGCGCAGCGTCGCGGTGTTGGCCACCGTCGCCGGGTGGGTCCACATCTCGGTGTGCATCGCCGGCGCCATCAGTACGGGGGCCCGGGTGACCAGCAGGGTCGCGGTCAGCAGATCGTCGGCCTGGCCGGTGGCTGCGCGGGCCATCAGGTCAGCGGTCGCGGGCGCGACAATGAGCAGATCGGTCCGCTGACCGGTGGCCACGTGGGTCACCGCGGGAACATCGGTGAACACGTCACCGGAGACCGGATGTCCGGACAGCGCCTCCCAGGTGGCGACGCCGACGAACTTCAGCGCGCTGGCGGTGGGCACCACGGTGACGTCGAACCCGTCGGCGCGCAGCCGGCGGACCAGTTCGCACGCCTTGTAGGCCGCGATCCCGCCGCCGACGCCGACAACGACGCGGCCGCGTCCGGCGGCAGGCATGGCAACGCCGCCTGACGCAGCGGGCAGCGCTACGACCGGCAGCTCGTTACCGAGTGGGCTCACTCGCCTTCGGCGTGCTCGAGCAGCCCGGCGTTGATCTCGCGGAGCGCGATCGACAGCGGCTTCTCCTTGGGCAGCGGCTCGACCAGCGGCCCGACGTATTCGAGCAGGCCCTCGCCCAGCTGGGCGTAGTAGTCGTTGATCTGCCGGGCGCGCTTGGCGGCGTAGATCGACAGGCCGTACTTCGAGCTGGTGCGGGTCAGCAACTCGTCGATCGGCGGGTAGGTGATGCCGGCCGCGGCGATCTGGGCGGCCGTCGGCGCGGCGCTATCGGCTGCAGTGCTCATCGGCACAGGACTCCTGGTTCGTCGGGGGCAAGTGCGGCTCGGTGCCGCGGACTGAAGGACTTCGCAAAGAATTCGAACCGGAGAGAATTGGCCGAACCCGGCCGATGACTGCAATCCGCCCCGGCCCGAACACGTTCGGTCGGTCGCACTCAGCCCACGGGTGAACCTGGGCGCGACCCAGCCATCAACTGTACCAAGCCGGCGGCCGCCGACTGAACATCGGTGTTGACGACGGTGTGATCGAACTCCTGTTCGGCGTCCAGCTCGGCGCGGGCCGCCAGCAATCGGGCCTCCCGGGTCGCTTCGTCCTCGGTCCCCCGCCCCACCAGCCTGCGGGCCAATTCGTCGAAGGAGGGCGGGGCCAGGAAGATCAGTACCGCCTCCGGTCCGAGTCCGGGAGCGGCCCGCACCTGCCGGGCGCCCTGGACCTCGATCTCCAGGAGCACGTCCTGGCCGGCCGCCAACCGCTGTTCCACCGCGGCCCGCGGAGTGCCGTAATGGTTGCCGGCGAAGTGCGCGTGCTCAAGGAGTTGGCCCTGTGCAACGAGTTCGGCGAACTGCCGGTGGCTGACGAAGTGGTAGTTCACCCCGTCGACCTCGCCGGGGCGCCGGGCACGGGTGGTCACCGACACCGAGTACCACAGGCCGGGGATCAGGGACCGCACGCGGCTCAGGACGGTGCTCTTGCCGACACCGGACGGACCGGACAGCACGAACAACCGACCTCGCGGCACCGGGTCGGCCTGCCGGGAACCGGAGGAGTCCGACCAGGAGCCGGTGGCCGCCACGGTGGGCTAGTAGCCGAACTCGCTCAGCAGCGCCTGCCGCTGTCTCTCACCCAGCCCGCGAACGCGGCGGCTGGGCGCGATCTCGAACTGCTCCATCAGGGCGGCCGCGCGGACCTTGCCGACACCGGGCAATGACTCCAGCAGCGCGGAGACCTTCAGCTTGGCAAGAGCTTCGTCGTTCTCGGCGTCGGCGAGAACCTGCTTCAGGGTGGTACCTCCCCGCTTGAGCCGCTCCTTGAGCTCGGCGCGGGACCGGCGGGCGGCCGCGGCCTTCTCCAGCGCCGCAGCTCGCTGCTCGTCGGTCAGTTGGGGCAGAGCCACGTCGGCCTCACTTCATCTTCGATGGTAATGGTGTTCGATGTCGATGGTGAACTGTCGTGAAGGGGCATGTCGACAAGAGCATCAGCAAGCGCGCTGTCGTCATGCCTGACCAGCTCGGTCACCGGCCACCGCGGTGGGCAGTGAACGGTCCGCATGCGAACCTACCCACGCCCGCGCACGGCGGCAAACACCACGCCCGGCGGCACTCACTGTCATGTACGCATCCTTCCCACAATTCCGGTGTCGTAGTCACCGGAGCGGAACTCCGCGTTGGCCAGCAGCTCGGCGTGGAAGGCCAGATTGGACTTCGGCCCGACGATGGTGAAGTCCGCGACCGCCTGCGCCGCCCGGGCCAGGGCCTGCGCCCGATCAGCCCCGTGCA
The DNA here is from genome assembly GCA_035633315.1 of Nakamurella sp. Lineage (GTDB taxonomy): Bacteria > Actinomycetota > Actinomycetes > Mycobacteriales > Nakamurellaceae > Nakamurella. The sequence continues at coordinate 4,437 of DASQFG010000124.1, forward strand.
CGATCAACTTGGCCATCAGCGAGTCGTAGGACGGCGTGACGGTGGTCCCCGCGGCGTACCCGGCATCGACCCGGATCCCCTCGCCGGTGGGCTGCTGCCATTGGGTGATCGCGCCCGGTCCTGGCAGGAAACGCTTCGAATCCTCGGCGTTGATCCGCAGTTCGATGGCATGGCCGGTGTGGGTCAGCGAGTCCTCGTCGAATCCGGGGTGCTCGCCCGCTGCAATCATCAACTGGGCCCGCACCAGGTCGATGCCCAGCACCGCCTCGGTGATCGGGTGCTCGACCTGCAGCCTGGTGTTCATTTCCAGGAAGAAGAACTCCGCAGGTGCCAGCCGCCGGCCGTCGGCATCCCTCGCTGCCGGGCTGACCAGGAACTCCACCGTGCCGGCGCCCTGGTAGTGCACGACCTCGCCGGCCTTGCGCGCCGCGGCCAGCATCCTGGCCAGCAACGCCTCGTCGACGCCCGGGGACGGGGTTTCCTCCGCGACCTTCTGGTGGCGCCGCTGCACCGAGCATTCCCGCTCGTCCACGGCCATCACGGTGCCGTCGGGCAGGCCGAGGATCTGCACCTCGACGTGCCGTACCCGGGGGAAGAACCGCTCGATGAACACCGAAGAATCGCCGAACAGCCGGCCGGCGAACGCGGTGACCTTCTCGTACTCCGCGGTCAGCGCCTCCGGCGAGGTCACCACGGCCATGCCCATCCCGCCACCGCCGGCCGCGGCCTTGATCATCACCGGGTAGCCGATCTCCTTGGCGGCCAGCGAGGCATCCTCCGGGGTGCGCACCGGTTCCTCGGTGCCGGGTGCGACGGGAACCCCGACGCCGGCCACCAGGTTCCGGGCGGCCACCTTGTCCGCCATCGCGGTGATCGCCTCCGGTGACGGCCCCACCCAGATCAGCCCGGCGTCGACCACCTGCCGGGCGAAGGCGGGGTCCTCGGACAGGAAGCCATAGCCGGGGTGGACGGCCTGCGCGCCGGTGGCCAACGCGGCCTGGATCACCGCCGGCCCGTTGCGGTAGGACTGTGCCGGGTTCGCCGGCCCGATCAGCACGGCCTCGTCGGCCGCGGCCACGAACGGCAGGCCGGCATCGGCCTCCGAGTAGACGGCGATGGTGCGGATCCCCATCTCCCTGGCCGTGCGGAACACCCGGCCGGCGATCTCCCCCCGATTGGCGACCAACAGCGAGTCGAACATTGCGCATCCTTTCGCCGGGCGCCCGGCGCCTGCGCGCCGGGTCGTTCGGGCAGATCGTGGTGATTGCCCCCAGGGTAGGGACACACGATCACCGACCCGGGATACCGCCGCGGCCCGTCGGATCGCCGGTGGGCGGGCCGGCATCGCCGGTGGGCGGGCCGCCCGGGTCGGGCTGTCCGGCCGGATGCCTGCCAGGAGCACCCCCGGCGCGAGCCTCCCGCGGACCGACCCAGCCGCTCTCCGCCTCGGCCTTCCAGGTCGACCCGAGCTCTTCCTGGGCGAACTCCCAGCCTTCACGCTTGCGCTTGCCGACCATCGAATGGTTCTTACCGTACGCGAAGTAGACCACCACCCCGATGGCCATCCAGACGACGAAGCGCACCCAGGTGATCGCCGTCAGGTTGATCATCAGCCACAGGCAGGCCAGCACGGACAGGATCGGGATCACCGGCATGAACGGCAACTTGAACGAGCGCTCCAGATCGGGGCGGGTCCTGCGCAGCACCACGACCCCGATCGAGACCAGCACGAACGCGAACAGCGTGCCGACGTTCACCATCTCCTCGAGCACGCCGATCTCGGAGAACCCGGCGATCAGCGCGACGGCCACGCCGACGCCGACGGTGATCCTGGCCGGTGTGCCGGTCTTCTCGTTGACCTGCGCCATCCCGCGCGGCAGCAGGCCGTCCCGGCTCATCGCGAAGATGATCCGGCTCTGGCCGAGCATCAGCACCAGCACCACGGTGGTCAGCCCGGCCAGCGCGCCGATCGCGATCACCTTCGCGGCCCAATCGACGCCGACCGCGGTGAACGCGCTGGCCAGCGTCGCGGCGTCACCGTCGTGGGTGCCGTCCGGGAGCACCGGGCCCAGCTGGTCGTACGGGACCATCGCCGTCAGCGCCACGGTGACCAGCACGTACAGCACCGTGACGATGATCAGCGAGCCGATGATGGCGCGCGGCAGGTCGCGCTTGGGGTTGCGGGTCTCCTCGGCGGCGGTGGCCACGATGTCGAAACCGATGAACGCGAAGAACACCAGCGACGCCGCGGTCAGCACGCCGAACACCCCGAAGCTGGACGGCGCACCGCCGACGATCAGCTGCAGCAGCGGCTGCTCCAGGCCGCTGGTGCTGCCCTCCGCGGCCGGCACGCTGGGTGGGATGAACGGCGAGAGGTTGGCCGCGTTGAAGTAGAAAAAGCCGACCACGATCACCAGCAGCACGACGCCGATCTTGATCGCGGTGATGATCATGTTGGCGCGCGCCGAGAGCTTGGTGCCTGCCGCGAGCAGCCAGGTGATCAGACCGACGATGACGACCGCCCCCCAGTCGAAGTGGATGGGACCGAGCGCGACGGTGGTGGTCAACGACCCGCCGAATTGGCTGAACAGGTCCCCCAGGTACAGCGACCAGCCCTTGGCCACCACCGAGGCACCCAGCGCCAGTTCCAGCACCAGATCCCAGCCGATGATCCAAGCGACGAATTCGCCGAGCGTCGCGTAGGAGAAGGTGTAGGCCGAGCCCGCCACCGGGACCGTGGAGGCGAATTCGGCGTAGCAGACGGCGGCCAGCCCGCAGGCGATCGCGGCGATCACGAACGCGATCGAGACGGACGGGCCTGCGGTGGTCGCGGCGACCCGCGCGGTCAGGGTGAAGATGCCGGCGCCGATCACCACAGCAACGCCGAAGACCGTCAGGTCCAACGCCGACAGGCTGCGCTTGAGCTTGTGACCGGGTTCGTCGGTGTCCT
>DASQFG010000125.1:0-2372 GCA_035633315.1 Nakamurella sp.
GGCCACGATCGGGTAGCCGGACTCGGTCTGCCACCAGTGATCGATAACCGGGATACCGAGCAGTTCGGTGGCCCAGTGGTAGGTCTCAGGGTCCAGCCGTTCGCCGGCCAGGAACAGGTACTCCAACTTCGACAGGTCGTAGCTGGCCAGGAATTTCCCGTGCGGGTCTTCCTTCTTGATCGCCCGGAATGCGGTCGGTGCGGTGAAGATGCTCTTCACATTGTTCTCGGCCGCAACCCGCCAGAACTGCCCGGCGTCGGGCGTGCCGACCGGCTTGCCTTCGTAGAGGATCGTGGTCGACCCGGTCAGCAGCGGCGCGTACACGATGTAGGAATGCCCGACGACCCAGCCGACATCCGAAGCGGTGAACATGGTCTCGCCGGGCTGGATGCTGTAGATGTTGGGCATCGTCCAGGCGAGCGCCACCGCGTAGCCGCCACTGTCGCGCACCACGCCCTTGGGCTTTCCGGTGGTACCCGAGGTGTACAGGATGTACAGCGGATCGGTCGCATTGACCGGCACCGGGTCGGCCGGCGTCGCCGTCGCGATCGCGGTGGCCCAGTCCACGTCGTCCGGGGCCAGCTCCGCGACCAGCTGCGGGCGTTGCAGGATGATGCGCTTCTCCGGCTTGTGCTCCGCGAGTTCGATGGCCTTGGTCAGCAGCGGGACGTACGGGAGGACCTTCTTGCCTTCGATGCCGCAGGACGCGGACACGATGACCTTGGGCTTGGCGTCATCGATCCGGATCGCCAGCTCTTTCGGGGCGAACCCACCGAAGACCACCGAATGCACGGCGCCGAGGCGCGCGCAGGCCAGCATGGCGACGGCGGCCTCCGGGATCATCGGCATGTAGATGACCACCAGGTCACCCTTGACCACACCCTGGTCGGCCAGCACCCCGGCGAAGGCGGCGACTTCGTCGCGCAGTTCGCGGTAGGTGTACACGCGGCGTGAGGCGGTGACCGGGCTGTCGTAGATCAGCGCGGCCTGATCGCCGCGGCCGGACTCGACGTGCCGGTCCAGCGCGTTGTAGGCGACGTTCAGTTCGCCATCGGGAAACCACCGGTAGAACGGCGGGTTCGTCGCATCGAGCGCCTGTGTCGGTGGTACCGACCAGCTGATGCCGCTCGCTGCGTCCAACCAGAAGGCCTCCGGGTCAGTCACACTCGCCCGGAAGACCTCATCATAAGTGCCCACGCTGAATCCTCTCGCAACGTCGTTGTCGCGGGTGAACGCGGGGCCCTTTTGGCCGCAGGGCGACCAAGATCCTTGAACGGCAGGCTCCCGCGCTCATTTGCGGTCCGTACACAGCCGAATGCTTGTCTTGGGTGAACTGAGGTACCTGGGAGTCAATCTGTCGTACCCGATGGGCGAAAGACAGGGCCAAAAGTCCCAAGAGCCCAGGGGTGATGGCCGCACGGGTCTGACCAGGTCACCGAAATGCAGCACCTTCCGTCGGCATGTTCACCCGTTCGGAGCTAGCTGCGCCAGGCATCTCAGTGCTGAAGTCCGATCGTCGGGACATCGATGACCGGTTATCCCACGGGACCGCCCGCTTGTCGCGCGGGCTGCCGGTTGCGCTCCGAACGATCGTGCGGATGGGCCCGTTCGTGATCTCTCTCACAACGTCCGGTGAGCCGGAACCCGCGGACCGCGCCGATCGGCCCCGCGCGCGGGGATTCCCGGAGCCGCACCGCGCTGGGATGCCGTGTTCGGCTGCCCGCTCCTCCGCTGTGGCACCCGCCGGCGGAGCGTCCCAGGGGGTGATCATGCAGTTCGATGTGGTGGTACTCGGGTGCGGCCCCGGCGGTTATGTCGCCGCCACCCACGCCGCCCAGCTCGGCAGCACCGTGGCGGTGGTAGGAGAAGTATCTTGCGGCGGAGTCTGTTGAACGTCGGGTGCATCCCCCGCAAGGGGGCCGATCCCGAACCTGTGCCTGCCATCACGGCGATCGGCACCCCAACCCGGGACCTTCGCACCTGGTGACCCCCGGCCGCGCGGGGTTCACTGGCGGACGGGCCGACGGTGACGGGCGGCCATTCACGGCACGGCAAACTGCAGAGGTTCTGATGACCACCATCGCCGCCCGGCGAACGCCGCGGCCGACCATCACCGAACTTGGCCGTGAGATCGCCGGTGTCGCAAGTGATCTGCCGCTCTTCCTGACAGCGCCGATCTAGCGCGAGCGGCATCTGCGCTGGGGCGCAACAGCTGCAGAGTTCGCCTCCGCGCTGGCTGGACAATCTCGGCCGCCCGAGCGCGCGCGAGATCGTCGAGGAATTCCAGCATCTCGAGGTCGGCCAGTGGGTGTCGATGGCCCCCACGCCCACCGAGACGACGGCCTTGAAAGTGGACAGTTTCGCGGTGAACC
>DASQFG010000126.1:0-6236 GCA_035633315.1 Nakamurella sp.
GCTACCAGCCGGAGATCGCGTACTTCGAGTGCCTGCACGAGCTGAAGCTGATCGTCGACCTGATGTACGAGGGCGGCATCGCCAAGCAGCGCTGGTCGGTGTCGGACACGGCCGAGTACGGCGACTACGTGTCGGGTCCGCGGGTGATCGACGACCATGTCGCGGAGAACATGCAGGGCGTGCTGGCCGACATCAAGGACGGCACCTTCGCAGCCCGCTTCATCGCCGACCAGGACGCCGGCGCCCCGGAGTTCAAGAAGTTCCGGGCCGAGCAGGAGCAGCACCCGATCGAAGAGACCGGGCGCAAGCTCCGACCGCTGATGAGCTGGGTGGCCGTGGCCGACGACTACGAGGGCACCGCGGCCCGCGGCTGACCGGCCGCCGCTCCCCGGGCCAGCGCTGACGGGGCCGCCGGCTCCCCACGATGCTCTGCACACCCGCGCGATGCTCTTGCTGCGGGACGGGAATCGCTCCCACAGCAAGAGCATCGTGGGTGACGTCGGGGGCAGTGGGGCCGGCGAGCTGAGGTTCAGAAGGTCGGCGCGCCCTTCGAGCGGAACCAGTCCTTGCTGGGCTGCTGCAGCAGCAGCACGATGATGGCGATCGAGATCGCCAGCCCGACGAGCGATGTGCCGCTGAAGTCGCTGATCATGCTGATCACCTGCAGCACCACCGCGACCCCGGCGACGATCGTCAGGATCTTGGCATTCTTTCCGTTCAGCGCCTGGACCCCGGCCCAGATGTAGAGGCCCCCGACCGCCAGGATGAGGATCGAGATGACGATCAGCAGCCCACCGAGGGAGCCCACGGCGCTGCCGATGACGCTGCCGGCGAACAGGGTGAGCAGGCCGCCCAGAATGGCAAGGCCACCCACGATGAAGGCGAGCACCGCGGCGCCCGTCACCAGGCCCGGCCTGGGTGCGGCCGCCGACCCGTAGGGCGTTGCGGGGTAAGGGGTTTGCGCTCCGTAGCCGCTGGTGGGGTACTGCCCGGCGGGTGGGTAGTTCCCGGCGGGCGGGTACTGGCCCGCGGGCGGGTACTGGTCCGCGGGCGGGTACTGGCCGCCGCCGCTCTGCCCGTACTGCCCGTACGGGTCGGGCGCGGGGTAGCCGCCCGGCGCCTGCGGGTACGGTGCCTGCCCGGATTGGCCGAAGCCTTGCCCCTGGCTGCCCGATCCCGCTGGGTTGGGGCTGGATCCGTAAGGATTCTGCTCGTTGCTGGGTCCAGGGTAGCCGGACGCAGTGGTCATGGCCTTTTCCGTTCTGTCGTCGCTGTGGGCTGGTCCTCATTGACCACCGACCGCCCCTCGCGCTGTGGTGATCATCATATCTGTGCAGGTCACCGCAGGTGAAGCGGTATTCGCAGGTCCCACGGCAGAGTGAGGGCCGACTACTGTCGGCAGCCGTTCACCGCCGTGGTTAGCATTGTTGGCCCGGCCGTCACGCCAGCGGCCTGCCACTGAGAACCCGCCCGGCGCCCCGCCGGGATCTCGACGGGCCGAGACATCGACCCGCCCGGCGAACGAATCGCCTCAATCAACGGAGATGAACCGCTGTGCCCAAGCCCGTGGTGCTGATTGCTGAACAGCTCGCCCAGTCCTCGCTCGACGTCCTCGGGACCGAGTTCGAGATCCGCAACGTCGACGGTGCCGATCGCGGCGCGCTGCTGCCCGCGCTCAAGGAGGCCGAGGCCATCCTGATCCGATCGGCGACCCAGGTGGACGCCGAGGCGCTGGGCGCCGCGCCCAACCTCAAGGTGGTGGCGCGGGCGGGCATCGGGCTGGACAACGTCGACGTACCCGCGGCCACCGCCAAGGGCGTGCTGGTGGTCAACGCGCCGCAGTCGAACATCATCACGGCGGCCGAACACGCGCTGGCGCTGTTGCTGGCGGTCGCCCGCAAGATCCCGGCCGCGGACGCCTCGCTGCGCGCTGGCGAGTGGAAGCGGAGCAAGTTCACCGGCGTGGAACTCGCCGACAAGACCGTCGGCGTGGTCGGACTTGGCCGGATCGGGCAGCTGTTCGCGGCCAGGGTGGCCGCTTTCGGCACCACGGTGATCGCCTACGACCCGTACCTGCAGCCGGCCCGTGCCGCGTCGCTCGGCGTCCGGCTGGTGGACCTGCCGACGCTGCTGGCCACCTCCGACGTGATCTCCATCCACCTGCCGCGGAACCCCGAGACGCTCGGCCTCATCGGGGCGGCTGAACTCGCGACCGTGAAGCCCGGCGTGCTGATCGTCAACGCGGCCCGTGGCGGGTTGATCGACGAGCGTGCGCTCGCCGACGCGCTGACCGAAGGCCGGGTCGCCGGCGCCGGGATCGACGTGTACGCCACCGAACCGCTCGGCCCGGACAATCCGCTGCGCACCGCCCCGAACACCGTGCTGACGCCGCACCTGGGCGCCTCCACCGCAGAAGCACAGGACAAGGCCGGCACCGCGGTGGCCCGATCGGTGAAGCTTGCGCTGCGCGGCGATTTCGTCCCCGACGCGGTGAACGTGCAGGCCGCGGGTCCGGTCTCCGATGAGCTGCGGCCGTGGATTCCGCTGGTCTCCCGGTTGGGCACCATCCTCACCGCGGTGGCCGGCGGCGTGCCCAGCGACCTGGTTGTCGAGGTGCGCGGCGATCTGTCCGCCCAGGACACCTCGATCCTGCAGCTGGCCGCGGTCCGCGGGATCTTCGGCAGCGTGATCACCGAGGCCGTCACCTTCGTGAACGCCCCCGCGCTCGCCGCCGAACACGGCCTGACGCTCTCCGGCACGTCCACGGAGGAAACCGGCGACTACCGCTCGTCGGTGACGCTGCGGGCCGCGATGCCCGACGGCGCGCAGCGCACCGTGTCCGGCACGCTGTCCGGCGAGAACCTGGTGGCCAAGTTGATCGAGATCAACTCCCGGCACTTCGACCTGCGTGCCGAGGGCAACCTGCTGGTCGCCGCGTACGCGGATCGGCCCGGGGTGATGGGCACCGTCGGCACGCTGCTCGGCGAGGCCAGGGTCAACATCGAGGCGGCGCAGATCTCCCAGGAGCTCGACGGCCGGGCGGCGATCATGGTGCTGCGGGTGGACGGGGTGCCTGGTCCGGACCTGCTGGCTCGGATCGGCGAATCGGTCGACGCGAGCCAGATCAGGGCCATCCCGGAGAGCTGAGCCGGGCCGTCCGGTCACCTGTCCGCGGTCCGTGTCTGCAGGCCGCGCACCGCTGACCGCCGGGGCGGTGGGGACCCAGCTCGTCGCTCCGCGCCAACTCCCACTACTCCATTCCGGTGACGACCACAGTGTCCGGCGCGGGTTCGACCTCCTTCGCCGGGTACCCTTGCCCGGGCCGTGGTGCTCGGAGGGACGCCTCCGGTCATCCGGACGGCGGCGTCCGGTACGGCCGCCGCCAGCCCGACGTGCGAAGCGCGGCCCGCCACGGGCCGCGGCCAGGACACAGTCGTCCAGATCGGCCGGTTCCGCCGGAGCGGGACAGAGAGGTGCAGGAATGAAGCTCGCGGTCATCCCAGGCGATGGCATCGGTCCCGAGGTGGTGGGCGAGGGGCTCAAGGTCCTGCAGGGTGTGGTTCCGGCCGTCGTGATGGACGAGTACGACCTGGGCGCGGCGCGCTGGCACCGGACGGGTGAACTGCTGCCCGACTCGGTGCTGCGGGAGTTGCGCGAGCACGACGCGATCCTGCTCGGCGCCGTAGGAGACCCCACCGTCCCGTCCGGAATCCTCGAGCGCGGCCTGCTGCTCCGCTTGCGCTTCGAGCTGGATCACGCCGTCAACCTGCGCCCGGCGCGGCTGTACCCGGGGGTGCCGGGTCCGCTGGCCGGCGACAAGGCGATCGACCTGCTGGTGCTGCGCGAGGGGACCGAGGGTCCGTACGCGGGCAACGGCGGACTGCTGCGCAAGGACACCGTGCACGAGATCGCCACCGAGGTGTCGATCAACACCTACTTCGGCGTCGAGCGGGTCGTCCGTGACGCCTTCGAACGCGCGGCCAAGCGCCCGCGCAAGCACCTGACCCTGGTGCACAAGACCAACGTGCTCACCCACGCCGGGCAGTTGTGGAGCCGGGTCGTCGAGGAACTGTCGATGGAGTACCCGGACGTCAGCGTCGCGTACTCGCACGTCGACGCCGCGATGATCTACCTCGTCACCGACCCCAGCCGGTTCGACGTCGTCGTCACCGACAATCTCTTCGGCGACATCTTCACCGACCTGGCGGCCGCGGTATCCGGCGGCATCGGGCTGGCCGCCTCCGGCAACCTCGACGTCTCCCGGGCCAACCCGAGCATGTTCGAACCCGTGCACGGCTCCGCGCCGGACATCGCCGGCACCGGCACCGCGGACCCGACGGCGACCGTGTTGTCCGTGGCACTTCTGCTCGACCACCTGGGGCTGCCCGAGGCCGCCCGCCGGGTCGAGGCCGCGGTCGCGTTCGACCTGGCCACCCGGCAGAGCGGTTCGGTCGCCAAGACCTCGCAGATCGGCGACCGGTTGGCCGCGCTCGCTTCTAGCTGATCGGTATGACTGTGTCTTCCCCTGGCTCGGTTTCCCCTGGTGCGCCTTCCATTGGGCCCACCACCCGAACGCTGCGCAGTTCACCGCTGGGCGACGCGTTCCACGTCTTCGACACCACCCTGCGCGACGGTGCCCAGCGCGAGGGCATCACGTACTCGGTGGCCGACAAGATCGCGGTCGCCACCCTGCTGGACGACCTGGGGGTCGGCTTCATCGAGGGCGGCTGGCCGGGCGCGATGCCCAAGGACACCGAGTTCTTCGCCAGGGCCCGGTCCGGTGAGCTGAATCTGCGGACCGCCTCGCTGGTGGCCTTCGGCGCCACCCGCAAGGCCGGCCTGCGCGCCGCGCAGGACCCGCAGGTGCAGGCGCTGCTGGAGTCCGGAGCACCGGTCGTCACCCTGGTGGCCAAGTCCGACGTCAGGCACGTGGAGCGCGCGCTGCGCACCACCCAGGAGGAGAACCTGGCCATGGTGTCGGACACCGTGCGCCTGCTGGTGGAGTCGGGTCGCCGGGTGTTTCTGGACTGCGAGCACTTCTTCGACGGGTACCGCTTCGACCGCGACTACGGCGTCCGGGTGCAGGAGGCCGCGGTGCTGGCCGGCGCCGACGTCGTCGTCATGTGCGACACCAACGGCGGCATGCTGCCGATGTGGGTGGAGCGCATCGTCACCGAGGTCCGCGAGCGCACCGGCTACCGGCTCGGCATCCACTGCCAGGACGACACCAGTTGCGCGGTGGCGAACACCGTCGCCGCGGTGCAGGCCGGCGCCACGCACGTGCAGTGCACCGCCAACGGCTACGGCGAACGGGCCGGCAACGCCGACCTGTTCGCCGTGGTGGGCAACCTGATGACCAAGATGGGCCTGCAGGTGCTGCCGGACGGCGGGCTGGTGGACATGGTCCGGGTCTCCCACGCGCTGGCCGAGCTGGCGAACATCACTCCGAACACCCATCAGGCCTATGTCGGATCGTCGGCGTTCTCGCACAAGGCGGGCCTGCACGCGTCGGCGATCAAGGTCGACCCCGAGCTGTACAACCACCTCGACCCGACCAGGGTCGGCAACGACATGCACATCCTGATCACCGAGATGGCCGGCCGTGCCTCGGTCGAGTTGAAAGCCCGTGAGCTGGGTATCGAGCTCGACGAGCACCCGGAGGCGGTCGGCCGGATCGTCGACACCGTCAAGTCCAGGGAGGCAGCCGGCTGGTCGTACGAGGCCGCCGATGCGTCGTTCGAGTTGCTGGTGCGGGACGAGCTGGCCCGGGGTCTCACCGGAGTGCAGGTGCCGCGGGCGTTCCAGCTGGAGTCGTACCGGGTAATTGTTGAACACACAGCAAACACCCCGAACACGCCCAACTCCGCCAACACGGTTTTCCCGGTGACGTCAGAAGCGACCGTGAAGGTGCACGTCGGTGGCCGGCGGATCATCACCACCGCAGAGGGCAACGGCCCGGTGAACGCCCTGGACTCGGCGCTGCGCAGCGCCGTTGTCGGCCAGTTCCCCGAGCTCCGCGAGGTCGAACTGGTGGACTACAAGGTCCGCATCCTGGCCGGCAGCGCCGGCACCGAATCGATCACCAGGGTGCTGGTCTCGTCCGCGCGCGGCGGCCGGGAGTGGACCACCGTCGGAGTGCACGCCAACGTCATCGAGGCATCCTGGCAGGCTCTGGTCGACGCGCTGGTCCATGCATTGGGGCAGGGCTCGGCGGAAGTCGGCGCCGGCCTCGACCC
>DASQFG010000127.1:0-5683 GCA_035633315.1 Nakamurella sp.
ACGGCCCAGAGTGCACCGGCGGAGTCGCGTTCGACGTGGCCGATGTACTCGGGGACGCGCGGGTGGTTCATCTGCGCCGTCCGTTCGCCGTCCGTTATCGCTCATTTGTGCCAAAACGTGCGACTGCCTCCGCTGATGCGCGGGGGACCCGATAGGACTACATCAATTGTGTGACGGGGCGCACAGCCCCGCCAGTCCCCGATGGTGGACATATCTTGCTTCTCGGCTACTCAGAGTCACTTGGGCGTCCTGGCGATGGAGGATTTCACCTTCAGGACGAGACTGCGCGCAGCAATCCGAAGACAGTGGTGTGGGTATCCGGCGGCTGGACGCATGCCATGGTCGCCGCGACGTCATCGTCCCGGTGGATAACGGAGCGCATTGTTCGGGCCCGACCGGCGACGGCAGGCACCGTGCGACGAGCGTCTGCATTTGCGCGCCGACGGCCTGGTGAGCGTGGCCGTTGTCCCCTTGCGATGTACGTACCGATTTCCCGCGGTGTCACGCAGCCCGATAGTTGCTTTCCGCTTTCTCCTCGGCCGGTGGTCGGGTGGTGACTGACCGGGCGAGGACTCATCGCACACAAGGGCCACCCTGCAGTACGGGCCGGACACGGCGATCACGAACGCGCTGTTCGGTGACGACATCACCCGGTGGCAGACCTACGCGGACATCATGCTCGGCGATCGCATTTCTTTCGTGGTCGACGGGCGTTGTGTGGTGGACCTTCCGAAGCAGAGGAGCTCCGGACGTGCCGATGTGGTTGGGGATGCCAAACAAATGGCACACCGTCTGGTGACAAGAATCGGGATTGGTTGGCGAGAACACTCCCCCGAATTCGACAATCGAGTGATTGGGTCGCGCGCACTCCCAGTACACGGGGTGAGTATTGATCCGTGCGACTACCCCGGCAGGTCGCGCAACAGGCAGGACAGCCGCGCCGTGCAGACCCTCCGGTCGTACTCGTCGCTGATCACGATCTCGAAGCTGGACATCGTCCGCCCGACGTAGAGCGGAACAGATACCCCGGTGACCAGCCCGTCGCGGGCCGTCCGGTGGTGCGAGCAGTTCAGCTCGACGCCGAGGGCCGCGCGGCCACCGCTGGCCAGCGCCGCGTGCACCGAACCCAGCGTCTCGGCCAGCACGGCGCTCGCCCCGCCGTGCAACAGATCGAAGGGCTGCCGATTGCCGATCACCGGCATGGTGGCCACCACCCGCTCGGTGGTGAATTCGGTGAAGTCGATGCCCATGGCGGCGGCCAACTCGCCCCGCATCGCGCGGAGGATGGCCAGCACCGCCCGCTGGTCCCTGGGCTCCGGGAGCTGGCGCAGCGCCTGGATCCCGGTGATCCCGGGTGGAACGGTCATGCGGGGCCTCCCGGTCGCGGGCGAGCGCTCCCCGGCCTTCCTGGGCGGTTGACCGCCGGTGGTGGAGCCGAGAACAAGGACGAGAACGACTGTCGGACCCTGACCCTAGACTCGGCTCCGTGAGTGCAACGACCCTGGGCACGAGTGCGACGGCGGCCACGATGATCACCGATACCACCACCTCCGACGCGGCAAACACCGATACGGCCAACACCGATATGGCCGACACCGACACGGCCAACACCGACACGGCCAACACCGACACGGCCCCGGCGGCTCCCGTGGCGGCGAAGGCCGCGCCGCGGAAGCGGGCCGCCGCGACGACCGGATCCGCGCGCAAACCAGGATCCTCCGCGGCCACCAAGTCGGCGACCGCCGGACCGCCGCCCCGCGATGGTGCGGAGTCGGTGCTCTTGTTACTGGACGGTCACTCGGTGGCCTACCGGGCGTTCTTCGCGCTGCCGGTGGAGAACTTCTCCACGACCACCGGACAGTCGACCAACGCCGTCTACGGCTTCACCTCGATGTTGATCAACCTGCTGCGCGACGAACGACCGACCCACGTCGCGGTTGCCTTCGATCTGTCCCGGCAGACCTGGCGTCGCGAGGAGTACGTCGAGTACAAGGCCAACCGGTCCAGTTCCCCGCAGGAATTCTCCGGTCAGGTCGAGCTGATCAAGGAAGTGCTTGCCGCACTGCGTATCCCGTCGGTCACCGCCGAGAACTACGAGGCCGACGACGTGATCGCCACCCTGACGACCAGGGCCGTGGCCGAGGGCATGAGCGTGCGGATCTGCACCGGTGATCGCGATGCGCTGCAACTGGTCTCGGACGACGTCACGGTGCTCTACCCGCGCCGAGGTGTCTCCGAACTGACCAGGTTCACCCCCGAGGAGATGGACGCCAAGTACGGCCTGTCGCCGCTGCAGTACCCCGACTACGCGGCCCTGCGCGGCGATCCCTCCGACAACCTGCCGGGCATCCCGGGGGTGGGGGAGAAGACCGCGGCCAAGTGGATCCGCGAATTCGGCAGTCTCACCGCGCTGGTCGACCGGGTCGACGAGGTGCGCGGCAAGATCGGCGACGCGCTGCGGGAGAACCTGCCACACGTCCTGACAAACCGCCGGCTGACCGAACTGGTGCGCGAGGTGCCACTGGACAACGACCCGGCGACCGACTTCGAGGTGCTCCCGTACGACCGGGAGGCGGTCCACCGGATCTTCGACGACCTGCAGTTCAAGGTACTGCGGGAGCGGCTGCTGGAGATCTTCGAGCAGGCCGACGAGACCAGCACCGAGGGTTTCGAGGTGGCGGGTGCGCGGCTGGCACCCGGCTCCGTCGGCGCCTGGCTGGCCGAGCATGCCACCGGTCGACGGGTCGGGCTGGTGGTGCGCGGCAGCTGGGCTCCCGGTGGCGGCGACGTGCACACGCTGGCGCTCGCGTCGGCCGACGGCGAGGCCGCGGTCGTCGACGTCACCGCGAACAGCCCGGAGGACGACGCCGCCATCGCAGGGTGGTTGGCCGACCCGACGCCCACCAAGGTCGGGCACGACCTCAAGCAGGCCGTGAACGCGCTCACCACCCGCGGTTGGCCGGTCGACGGCATCGCCAGCGACACCATCCTGGCGGCCTACCTCGCCTTGCCCGGCCAGCGCACGTTCGATCTCGGTGACCTGGTGCAGCGGTACCTGCATCGCACCCTTGATCCCGAGCAGGCCACGCCCGAGGGTCAGCTGTCGCTGACCGACGTCGATGACACGGCCGCCGCAGATCCCGCCGCGTCCGCCGACGCCAGGGACATGGTCAAGGCCAGGGCCGTCATCGACCTGGCCGAGGCGCTGGAGAAGCACCTGGACTCGCTCGGGCAGACCTCGTTGCTGGCCGACATGGAACTGCCGGTGATGACGGTGCTGGGCATCATGGAGCGGGACGGAATCGCGGTCGACGTCGACTACCTCGACGACCTGCAGTCGACGTTCGCCGCCGAGGCCACCTCTGCCGCGAACCTTGCCTACGCCGAGATCGGGCGCGAGGTGAATCTCGGCTCGCCCAAGCAGTTGCAGGTGGTGCTGTTCGACGAGCTGGGAATGCCGAAGACCAAGCGCACCAAGACCGGGTACACCACCGACGCCGACGCCCTGGTCAACCTGCACGAGCAGACCGGTCACCCGTTCCTGACCTACCTGCTGCGCCACCGCGACGTCACCCGGCTCAAGACGACGGTGGAGGGCCTCCGCAAGGCGGTCAGCGACGACGGCCGCATCCACACCACCTACCAGCAGACGGTCGCCGCGACCGGGCGGCTGTCCAGCACCGAGCCGAACCTGCAGAACATCCCGATCCGCACCGACGAGGGCCGGCTCATCCGCCGGGCGTTCATCGCCGGGCCTGCTGCCGAGATGCTGCTGACCGCGGACTACTCGCAGATCGAAATGCGCATCATGGCAACGCTTTCCGAGGATGTCGGGCTGATCGAGGCGTTCAACTCCGGCGAGGATCTGCACACCGCCGTCGCGGTGCGGGCGTTCGGGGTGCCGGCCGAGGAGGTCACCCCCGAGCTGCGCAGGCGGATCAAGGCGATGTCCTACGGGCTGGCCTACGGGCTGTCCGCGTTCGGCTTGTCCGGGCAGCTGAAGATCTCCGTCGACGAGGCCAAGGAGCAGATGGAGGCCTATTTCGCGCGGTTCGGCGGGGTGCGCGACTACCTGCGGCACACCGTGGACCGGGCTCGGGCCGACGGCTACACCGAGACGGTCTTCGGGCGGCGGCGGTACGTGCCGGACCTGACCAGCGACAACCGGCAGAAGCGGGAGATGGCCGAACGGATCGCGTTGAACGCGCCCATCCAGGGCAGCGCGGCCGACATCATCAAAGTGGCCATGCTCGGTGTGCAGCGGCGCATCGAAGCCGACGGTCTGCGGTCGCGGATGCTGCTGCAGGTGCATGACGAGTTGGTGTGCGAGGTCGTCGCGGGGGAGCAGGACGCGATGACCGCGGTGCTACGGGAGGAGATGTCCGGGGCGTACCCGCTGGCCGTTCCGCTCGAGGTGTCGGTGGGCGCCGGGGTGAACTGGGACGCGGCCGCGCACTGACCCTGGGCGGGTGTGCGGGCGGGCGGGCTCGCGTGTGCGGGCTCGCGTGTGCGGGCTCGCGTGAGCGGGTTCGGGTATGCGGGCTCGCGTGAGCGGGTTTCGGGTATGCGGGCTCGGTGGAGCCCGCACGGGTGAGCAGGCACGGCCTCGGCCGACGCGCCCGTCCGTCGGCGCGCCCGGTGCGGGGACCGGGCGTTACGCTCCGTGCACGGGTCGGCGTCCGGCCGGCGCCGGATACCTCCCAGCCGAGGCGGCTTTCGTCATGGACACCGACACCACCTACACCGTCAACAATCTGTCCGTCGGCGCTGTCGTCGGCCTGAGCCTGCTCGGCCTGGTCGTCGCGGTCATCTTCTTCGTCGCGTACATCCAGATCATCCGGCGCGCGGGCTACTCGGGCTGGTGGGTGCTGGTGATGTTCGTGCCGGTGCTCAACGTGGTGATGCTGCTGATCTTCGCCTACAAGGAATGGCCGATCCAGCGCGAGCTGCGGGAGTTGCGCGGCTGGGCGAGTCAGATCCAGCGTGGCCCCGGCCCGCAGGATCCCGGATACCCGCCTGCGGGCGGGCCGCAGGATCCGACCTGGAAGTAGCGCGGCGGCGCTGACGGCGGGTTCAGTACGGACCTGGGCGTCAGCGTCGCGTACGACGTCCCGCCCAGCTGGCTCGGGGGCGTGTGGCTCGGCCGGGCTGCTTCACTCGCTGGCTCGGTACGCGCCGCGGGGGCTCGGCCGGCCGGGGTGGTGGGCGATCACTGTTCGGGGACCTGGCGGGGCCGCCCGCACCCCTCCCGGTCCCCAACTGCTGATCATGGGCGCAAACCCGACATACGCCTCCCCGGCCGGAGGCTCCCACCGGGGCTGCGACGGGCTCAGCTCACAGCTGGGCGCTGCGTCACGAAGATCGCGGTCCCGGGGAAGATCTCGCCGCGCAGGGGCGACCACTGCCCCCAGGTGCCGGTGAAGTCCTCGGGCCATTCCGGTTCCAGCACGTCCAGCAGGCTAAGGCCGGCGCCGACGATCTCCCTGATCCGGTCGCCCATCGTCCGGTGGTGCTCCACATACGCCGGCACCCCCGCCTCGTCCACCTCCACGTACGGCGCGCGGTCGAAATACGACTGGATCGCGGTCAGCCCCGCCGGACCGGGATCGTCCGGGAACGCCCACCGCATCGGATGCGTCACCGAGAACACCCAGCGTCCGCCCGGCCGCAGTACCCGGGCCAC
>DASQFG010000128.1:0-3803 GCA_035633315.1 Nakamurella sp.
CGCGGTCACGAATCCGAAGCGGCCGTAGAAATCCGGGGAACCCAGCAACACGAGCGCGGGTTCGTCCAGCGCCTCGGCAGCGCCGACCAAAGCGTGCAACATCGCCGAACCCACCCCACGACCCTGAAACCGCGGATGCACACCCAACGGCCCGACAGCAGCGAGCGCGATCTCCGGGGTCGAGCCGGGGACCGCGCCGGCATCGTCGGCCAGGATCCCGTAGCCGGTCGTCACCGCGCCGGCCAGCACTCCGTCCACCTCTGCGACCACTGTCAACCGAGGGGCCCAGGCGGCGTCGACGCGCAGCCGGTCGGCCAGCACCGCTTCGGTCACCGGCTCGTCCGCCCATCCGGCGGGCGCGAACGCCGCGGTGTGCACCGCGCGCACCGCGTCGATGTCGGCGGGCGCCTCCCGGCGGATCCGGAGGATCACCGGTCGTGCTCGCCGGCCGCACCATCGGTCGCTCCACCCGCGGGTACCCCCGCGCCCGGAGCCCCGCCGCGAGCAACCGGCCGGTCCTGGTCGGCCAGCCCGGCCAGCATCCGGTTGTAGGCGTCCAGCTCGTCGTCGACCTCCCGCGAGCCGGCCCGGTCGGAACGGCGCGCCTCCCGTTCGTCGCTGCGCGCCCATTGCGACAGCAGCGCGATCATCACGATGATCATCGGCAACTCGGTGGCGCCCCAGGCGATGGCCCCGCCCAGCCGTTGCTCACCGACCAGATCGGTCACCCACGGCAGGCCGAGCCCGGTGTAGTAGTCCGCGGCCAGCACCTGATGGGAGTTCATCAACGCAAGGCCGAAGAACGCGTGGAACGGCAGCGCGCCCAGCAAGAGCGCGAGCTTGACGAACGGCTGCACCCGCCGTGGCGAGGGATCGACGCCGATGATCACCCAGTAGTACAGGTAGCCGACGATCAGGAAGTGCACGTTCATCACCAGGTGACCGACGTGCGAGGTGATCATCACTTCGAACAGCGAGGTGAAGTAGATGGCGTAGAACGAGCCCACGAACAGCGGGAAGACCACCAGCGGGTGGGTGAGGAAGCGGGCGGGCTTGCTGTGCAGCCCGTTGACGATCGACTCGCGCAACCCGGGCACCTGGCCGCGGCGCGCGGCGGGCAGTACTCGCAGCGCGAGGCTCACCGGACCGCCGAGTACCAGCAGGATCGGCGCGATCATGCCAAGCGTCATGTGCGCAATCATGTGGATGGAGAACTGCGCCTCGGCGTAACTGCCCAGCCCGGATGACGTCGCGAGCAGGACCATCAGACAGCCGGCCAGCCACGCCACCGTCCGCCCGACCGGCCAGGAATCCCCCCGCCGCCGGAGCTTGGACACGCCGATCACGTACAACGCCGCGGCGACGATCACCGCGACCCCGAGCAGCCAGTCGAACCGCCAGCCGAACAGCAATGCTGTCAGCGTTGGCGGGCCGTCCAGGGTGTAGCCCAGCGCCAGTTCGATGTCGGTGGGGGCGGCGGCCGAGGGCGGCGGCGTAGCGGTGCGGCCCAACGCAGCGGCCACCCCGATCGTGGCCGCCATGACACCGATCTCCACGACCGCCAGCCGGATCAGCGGCCGGCGGTTGTCCTTCTTGATGATCGCCGGGAGGGTACGACGGCGGTGCAGGTAGCCGATGCAGCCCAACGTCACCAGCAGCCCGGCCTTCAGCAGCACCAGCCGGCCGTAGTCCGTCAGCCACAGGTCCGGCAGGTAGGTGATGCGCACCCACGCGTTCCCGATCCCCGAGGCCGCGACCACGATGAACGCGATCAGTGCGATCGTCGAGTACCGCCTGGCGATCACGTCGAGGTGCGCGACGTGCTGCCGGGCCAGCCCGAGGAAGGCGATGAGCCCGCCGATCCAGATGGTGATGCCGGCCAGGTGAAAGATCATCGTGTCCACGGCGACGTCGTGGTTGCCGGATTGGGTGGAGTGCCCCGTGTTGGCCTGCACGACGAGCGCGACCAGCGCCCCCACCAGCAGGATGCCCGCCCACCCGGGCCGCAGCACGATCCTGGCGATCACCGCGATCAGCGCGGCGACGACCGCGACGATGAGCGCGGCCCGCACGGTGTCCAGGATCGAGATGCCGGCCAGCACCCGATCGGCCGACAATGATTGATCGATCGGCCTGCCCAAGGTGTCCGACAGCGTCAGCGGGATCAGGGCCAGCGAGGCGGCGCACCAGACGGTCGAGGCCAACGAGGCGGCGCGGACCGACCGGTACCCGCCGACGTCGAGAACGCCGGATGACTGCGGCGGCACCAGCACCGCGGCCGCGAGCAGCCAGCCCACCGTGGCGGCGGCCGCGAAGTCGAAGATCGCCTTCACTGCCGGCAACGCCAGATAGGTGAACTCGCCGGCGGAGGGCAACCCGGGGATCTCCGTGCGGGAGGGGACGATGGCGGCCAGCGCGGCCGCGACGCAGGCGGCGATCAGTCCGGCGGCGATGACGATGGAGGTGACGGCCCACCCGTCGCGGTGCACGCCGGGGTCGGCGGTTCGGTCCGGTCCGGTGTCCACTCCCGGATCGGCCGACCCCACGGCCGCGGCAGCCGCGGGGTCGCCCACGACCGTGCTGTCGGTGGGTGGCTGAACGGTGCGCTCGGCGTCACGATCAGGTCTGAGATCTGGCATCACAGTGTCGCCGGCGTCCGTCGACGTCGCGTCGGGCACGCGTCTCACGATACTGCCCGGCCCTGTCAGGAAATGGTCAACAAACACAGACGGGCCCGGGCGAGCGGGCGAGCGCACCGCCGTCCTCGGCACCGACCCGCAATCCCCGTGACGGTCCCGTTGGGGCGCGGTCCGATTCGATAGGCGCTCGATGCGCCACGGGCGCTCGTAGCTTGGACTCAGGACGCAGACCGGGACATGTTGTCCCGCATCGGAATCACCACGGATCAGGCGCTGCCGTCGGAATCCACGATGCGGCCCACCCTGCCCCTGCTGGACGCAGACGATCTGGATGCCCGGCTGGCCGGATGGATGGCCACCCGGGTCGGACACCTGGCCGGCCGGCGGGTCATCGCCGTGGACGGCAAGACCATGCGCGGCGCCCGCACCACCGACGGCGCCCCGCACCTGGTGGCCGCGTTCGACCAGTCCGCCGGCGCAGTCCTGGGCCAGCTCGCGGTGGCCACCAAGAGCAACGAGATCCCCGCGCTGCGGGATCTGCTGGAGCATGGGCATCACCGACGCCGTGGTCAGTGCCGACGCGATGCACTGCCAGCGGGAGACCGCCAAGCACATCACCGGGCGGGGCGCCCACTACCTCCTAACAGTCAAGGCGAACCAGCCGCGCCACCGGCCACCGTCGCCACCTGGATCCAGGGCCACTGGGGAATCGAGAACGCGCTCCACTGGGTCGCGACGTCGTGTTCGACGAAGACCGTCACCAACTCCGCACCGGCAACGGACCACAGGTCATGGCCACCCTGCGCAACACCGCGATCAGCCGGCTCCGCCTCGCCGGGCACACCAAGATGGCCACCGCGTTACGACACCACGGCCGGAGCACCAGCCGACCCATCGAACTTCTGCTCACCGCATCAACGACTTTGCCGACCCCCTGACTCCGGTGGCAGCCGGTGTCGTTACCTTCAGTTCCGTGAGCGGGAACACCGGCACCGCTGTGGCCCGTGTTTGGCCAACGGAGGCGCTCGCCTGGAGTTCGGAGGTTCGGATGGCCGGTCAGAGCAAGGACAACGCGCTCGATCACGTTGTTGTGGTGGTGTTCGAGAACCGTTCCTTGGACAACCTGCTGGGCCGTCTCTACGGACCGGAGGACGGCAAGACCTT
>DASQFG010000129.1:0-6071 GCA_035633315.1 Nakamurella sp.
TCGTGCTCCTCGATGTGGATCGAGGTCAGCACGTCGTCCTGCACGATGCGCTGGGACAGGATGATCGCGTCCTCGTAGTTGTGCCCCTCCCACGGCATGAAGGCGACCAGCATGTTCTTGCCGAGCGCCATCTCACCGCCGTCGGTGCACGGACCGTCGGCGATGACGTCGCCGGCTTCGACCCGCGTGCCCTCGTCGACGATCGGCCGCTGGTTGAAGCTCGTGCCCTGGTTGGAGCGACGGAACTTGTTCAGCCGGTACGTGCGGTGGCTGCCGTCGTCATTCATCACGGCGATGTAGTCGGCGGTGGCCTCCTCGACCACGCCCGCCTTCTCCGCGATCACGACGTCGCCGGCGTCCTTGGCCGCGCGGGCCTCCATGCCCGTGCCGACCAGCGGCGCCTCGCTGCGCAACAGCGGTACCGACTGGCGCTGCATGTTGGCGCCCATCAGCGCACGGTTGGCCTCGTCGTGCTCCAGGAACGGGATCATCGCGGTGGCGACCGAAACGGTCTGCCGCGGCGACACGTCCATGTACTCGACCTCATCCGGCGGGACCTGGTCGACCTCGCCGGAACCCTTGCGGCGCACCAGGACTCGGTTCTCGGTGAAGGCACCGTTCGCGTCCAGCTTGGCGCTGGCCTGGGCGATGATGAACCGGTCCTCCTCGTCCGCGGTCAGGTACTCGATGTCGTCGCTGGCGACGCCGTCGGTGACCTTGCGGTACGGGGTCTCGATGAAACCGAACGGGTTCACCCGGGCGAAGGTCGACAGCGACCCGATCAGGCCGATGTTCGGGCCTTCCGGGGTCTCGATCGGGCACATCCGGCCGTAGTGGGACGGGTGCACGTCGCGGACCTCGAGCGAGGCGCGGTCGCGGGACAGGCCGCCAGGCCCGAGCGCCGACAGCCGGCGCTTGTGGGTCAGCCCGGCGAGCGGGTTGGTCTGGTCCATGAACTGCGACAGCTGGCTGGTGCCGAAGAACTCCTTGATGGAGGCTACGACCGGCCGGATGTTGATCAGGGTCTGCGGCGTGATCGCCTCGACGTCCTGGGTCGTCATCCGCTCGCGGACCACGCGCTCCATACGGGACAGGCCCACCCGGATCTGGTTCTGGATCAGCTCACCGACCGTTCGCAGCCGGCGGTTGCCGAAGTGGTCGATGTCGTCGGTCTCGACCGGCAGCACCCGGCCACCCTGGACAACCCACTCGCTCTGGCCCTCGTGCAGGCGCAGCAGGTACTCGACCGTGGAGACCAGGTCGTCCTCGGTCAGCGTGCCCACGCTGGTCGGCGAGGTCTGGCCCAGCTTCTTGTTGATCTTGTACCGGCCGACCTTGGCCAGGTCGTAGCGCTTGTCCTTGAAGAACAGGTTGTCCAGCAAGGCCTGCGCGCTCTCCTTGGTCGGCGGCTCGCCCGGGCGGAGCTTGCGGTAGATGTCCAGCAGCGCCTCGTCCTGCCCGGCGATGTGGTCCTTCTCCAGGGTCGCCAACAGCACTGGCGACCACTCGAACTTCTCGCGGATCCGCTCAGTGTCCCAGCCGAGCGCCTTCAGCAGCACGGTGACCGGCTGGCGACGCTTGCGGTCGATGCGGACGCCGATGGTGTCGCGCTTGTCGATGTCGAACTCGAGCCAGGCTCCACGCGACGGGATGACCTTGACGGAGAAGACGTCCTTACCGGCCGTCTTGTCCAGGTTCTTGTCGAAGTAGACGCCGGGCGAACGGACCAGCTGGGACACCACGACACGCTCGGTGCCGTTGATGATGAAGGTGCCCTTGCTGGTCATCATCGGGAAGTCGCCCATGAAGACGGTCTGCGACTTGATCTCGCCGGTCTCGCCGTTCATGAACTCGGCGGTGACGAACAGCGGCGCCGAGTACGTCATGTCCTTGTCCCGGCACTCCTCCTCGGTCGCCTTGACCTCGTCGAAACGAGGATCAGAGAAGGACAGCGAGAGGTTCCCGGAGAAGTCCTCGATCGGGGAGATCTCCTCCAGGATCTCGTCGAGGCCGCTGGGGGTGGGCTCGGCCTGACGCTGGCGCCACGCGGACGCGCCGATCAGCCATTCGAATGATTCAGTTTGTAGTGCGAGGAGATTTGGTACTTCGAGCGGTTCACGGAGCTTGGCGAAGGAGACTCGCGGCTGGACTCCGGCGGTGGGCCTGGGCGTGCTCGTGACTGCCAAGATGCGTCCTTTCGAGGACTTGCACTGATCGACGCGGTATGTCGCTGGCCACCTCCAACCCGGCTTTCGCCGGGTGCTGGCGGACGCGGAGAGAGATCCCCGAATCCGGGCAGCAAAAAGTGGGCAGCGCAAACTGGCAGTTTAGCAGCAAAGGGCAGGTCTGTCCAGACGTGCCCTTTGAGCGACACCAACATCGGCGAGGGGGCGCTGTGCGTTCCTTCCACTCAAGCCGATGAACCGTGTGCTTCAAAGAGACGCGGCCCTGCATATGACCGACGTCGCCCCCTAAGCGTGACCCCCCGAGTGCCATCCGTCAAGCGTTAACGGCCAACTCGCCGTCCACCGCCCACTCTGGTGTGCACCGGTGCTGACCGGCCCAAAGAGGGACGTCGCCGGCACCCGAGCCGTCGCGGCGACCGCCGGCACGAAGCGCGCAGAGGCAACGGAGGCGTAGGGGCGCCGGATTCGCGATGCGACTCGCACACCGAGAAGTGAACGGGTCGTCACCCTGGCGCCGATGCCAATCGGTTACGTAGCGTCATCTGCTGGGCAGGTAGATTGACCGCTGCATCTGTGACCCCGGTGACGTCACTGACGTCACTGAGGGCTCGACAAATCTGGGACCGGCCGACCGGGGACCGAGCCCGAGCCGGAGCCCATTCCCGCACCGGAGCCGGGATCCCCTGGTGGTGGGTGGTGCTCATCGCGGTCTGCGTCATCATCAACACGCTGATGATCGTCTGGGCGGTGACCCGGCCGCCGCTCTGATGTCGTGGCGGCGCGAGGGTTCGGTGCTGACCGTTAGGTTGGGCCTCATGGCTACCGCCCGCAACGCGCCGCCGGCGACCGAATTGGAGGTCGGCGGCAGAACAGTGCGGATCTCGAACCCGGACCGGGTCTATTTCTCGGCGCGCGGTGAGACCAAGCTCGACCTGGCGCGGTATTACCTCAGCGTCGGCGACGGGATCGTCCGCGCGCTGCGCGAACGGCCGTGCATGATGCATCGGTTTCCCGATGGCGTGGATGGCGAGAAGGTGCACCAGAAACGCCTTCCGCGGGGTGCACCACCGTGGGTCGAGACGGTTCGCGTGCATTTCCCGCGCTACAACCGGGACGCCGACGAGCTCTGCGTCACCGAATTGGCCAGCGTGATCTGGGCGGTGCAGATGTCGACCGTGGAGTTCCATCCCTGGAACTCCCGACGCGCCGACACCGAAAAGCCCGATGAATGGAGGATCGACCTGGATCCCATGCCGGACTGCCCGTTCGATCGGATCCGCCGGGTCGCGCAGGTGGCGCATGAGGTGCTCGACGAATTGGGCGCCGTCGGTTGGCCGAAGACCTCGGGCGGCGCGGGACTGCACATCTATGTGCGGATCGAACCCCGCTGGGGTTTCGCCCACGTCCGCCGCGCGGCACTGGCTTTCGCCCGTGAGGTGGAGCGTCGGGCACCGGACGACGTGACGACCACCTGGTGGCGGAAGGACCGTGATCCGACCAAGGTCTTCGTCGACTACAACCAGAACGCCCGCGATCACACGATCGCCAGCGCCTATTCGGTCCGCGGGGTTCCGGACGGCAGAGTGTCCACGCCGATCAGCTGGGGCGAGGTCGACACCGTCATTCCGGCGCACTGGACGATTGCCACGGTGCCGGCACGATTCGCCGAACTCGGCGACATGCATGCCGGCATCGACGACGCGGTGTTCTCGCTCGACCCGCTGATCGAGTGGGCCGAGCGGGACGAGCAGCAGGGCGCGCCCGACCCCGGCGATCCGAGTGAGGCGGCGCCGGCGGGGTAGCCCGAGTGGTGCCTGGCGCCGTCGCGCTACCCGATCGCTCAGGGGCGAAGGGTGCTCATCAAGAACGGTCTGGTGACGACGGTGACCCGCGGCCAGTTCACGGCACGGGCACCATCGTCACCGTCACGGCCCGCGCCCCGGCGTCGAACTGCTGGCCGGCGAGCGTGCCCCGAACCACGCCTGCACCGACGGTCGCCTGCGCCGTGACCGTGTAGATGCCCGGCCGGCAGGTCCCGGAGGACGGATCAACAACGTCGGCGCGGCTGAAGTTCGCGGTTGTGGGGACGGAGTGATGCGAGTACACGACTTGATCCGCGCCGGCCACTTTGATCCGCGCGGACAGCCGTGATCAGGGTCAGGCGGATGAGTGCTGCAACGTCTCCAGGACAGCGCCGCTGACCGCCGCCGCGCCCACGTCGCTGAACAGGATGGTGTAGTGGTTGACGCCTGCGACCTCCCGGACCTGCAGGCCGGGCAGCTGTTCCTGCCAGTAGCGGATCCGGTCCGGTGGATACAGCCCGGGCTCGTCGTTGAAGAATCCGCGGGGCGCCCGCAGCAGGATCGTCGGTGACGGCAGCGCGGCCACCGCCTCGAGCATCACCGGCGTCCCGTACTGGTCGGGGATGTCCCCCGTCATCGCCTCCACCGTTGTCGAAGGCCGGAACTCGGGGGCAGTGCCGACCAGGTCGTAGTCGACGTAGTCGGTGACGGCCTGGTTCCAGGCGTCGACGAACGCCGGGTGGACCCGCCAGAACTGTTGATACGCCTCATGACTCGGGAAGGTCATGGTCAATCGATCGGCGGCGGGACCGAGCGCGGCGATGAGCGAGTCAGTCGTCAGTCCTTCCGGCATTGGAAGCGTCAACCCGCCGTCGACGAGCAGCACGGCACCCGTGCGGCCGGTGTGCCGGTGCGCGAACATCGCGGCCACGAAACCGCCCATCGAGTGACCCACCACCACAGCCCTGGGGATCGCCAGGAAGTCCAGCACATCCGCGAGGTCGTCCGCGTGCTGGGACATCCCGAACGAGCCGGGCAGGGCATTCGACCTGCCCCGACCCCGCAGGTCGGGCGCGACGATCCGGAAACCGGGCAACCGCTTGGCCACCATGTCCCAGCAGCGGTGCGACGCCGTCACCCCATGGATCGCGACAATCGTTGGGAAGTCGGCACTTTCGGTACCACCGGGCGGCTCTGCGGCGGGCTCCCAGACACCCACCCGCAGGTTTCCGCCGCGGACCGGGACGTCGACGGTGCGGTAGACCTGTTCGGTGCTCATCGGGCGGGCCCAGCCGTGCCTGGCAATGTCATACGACAGACGGTATCTCGGTTGCCCCGGCGCAACCCCGCGGTCGCGGTGTGAGCCTGGCGATCACCGGCCGGACGGATTCCAGAATCCTGGGTGGCAATATCTCCGGCAATTCTCAGGGGCAATTCTCTGGGGCGGCTCACCGCGGCTGACCGCCGAGGTTGCGCCAGGCGGCCGCCGGCCGGCGGGCGTCGTACACCCACAGGGCGTTGTTCACGCCCCGGCCCAGCACGGCGAACCCGCTGGCGCCCGGCGTCGTCAGGGCCGGGAACCCAGCAGGATCCCGCCGGGATAGTCGGTCGAACCGCCGCCGGTCACGGCCGCGCCACCGTCCGAGTCGGTGACCGCCGGGGTGAACCCCACGCCGTCGCCGCTGCGGGCTCCGTACGCCGGCGCCGAGCAGATCGGGATTCCCGTCGAGGTGAACGTGGTCGACGACCCGTCGGGGCGCAGGGTCTGCTTGTACAACTGCCGTTCAGACCCCGGACCCCGACCGTGGGTACCCGGTCCGAGGATCGACCGCCGCGCCCGGGCCGCCGCTGAGCAGGCCGCCGAGGCTGGACCAGTCGGTCTACCGCAATCCCGTCCAATCAGTTCTCCACAGCGCGCGCCGTCGGTGCCGCGGGCGAGCACACCAGGGTGCCCGTGGAGAAGGAGATCGCCGTCGGTGAGCTGGTGAGCTGGCCGCCCAAGGATTCCCAGGCCGACCAGGTGCCGCCGGCCCCCCAGCGGTGATACAGCTCGCGGTTGGTGCCGACCACGAACACGTCGGTG
>DASQFG010000130.1:0-3265 GCA_035633315.1 Nakamurella sp.
GGCTTTGTCTTTGGGGGTACTCGGCGGGCGGAGCCCCCTGAGCTGAGTGATTCTGACGCGACAAGACGGCTTTCGACGTGTGCGAATGCCCCCGCAGTGGTTACGGTAACGACACAGGTCCGGCATGAACGACGACCGGCAGTGAACTCACAGGAAGGAACGTCATGTCGTCCCCACAAGAGCAGTTCGCGGCAGCCGTGCGCACCACTCAGGTGGCCGCCGTCGAGGCGGTCGAGACGTGGACGAAGATCGCGCAGAACGCTTTCGGGAAAATGCCCGATGTGCCGACCGCCGACCTGCAGCCGGGTCAGGTGATCGACGAGGTCTTCAACTTCGCCGAGAAGATGCTGGAAGGCCAGCGCGACTTCGCCAAGAAGATGCTGGGCATCAGCGCCAAGCTGGGCGAGGTCGCTCGTGACGAGGCGCAGTCGGTCGGCGAATCGGTGCGCGAGCAGATCGAATCCACCACCGAACGTGCCCGCGAACAAGCGGAGGCGATCATCGAGAGCGCCATGGAGCTCGCGGAAACTGCCGCGAAGGCTGCTCGCGAGCAAGCGGAGTCGATGATCGCGGCGGCGCGGGCCCAGGCCGAGTCGATCATCGAGGCGGCCCGGAACCAGGCCAGGGCGATCAGCGCACCGGCCGTTGCGGCCGTGCAGTCGCTCAGCAACACCGTCGCTGCCAGCGCGCCCGCGGTGACCGAGCCCGAGGCCGCCAAGGAACCCGCACCGGTCAAGGCTGCGGCCGGCCCAGAAAAGGAGGCCGCCCCAGCGAGGTCCGCCCCGGAAAAGGCAACCCCTGCGAAGGCAACGGCCGAGAAGCCCAAGGTGGCCAGGGCGCCGCGAAAGGCACCGGCGGCGGCGAAGTACGAGGAACTGTCCAAGGTCGAGTTGCAGTCCGAACTCGTCAAGCGGGGACTGCCCAAGTCCGGAAATGTCGCCGATCTGCGCGAGCGGTTGGTGGCGAACGACAAGTAGCAGCCGGCGAGCCGCCTGGCCCTGAACCGGCCCATGAACCGCCCCGGGCGTTGGCCCGGGGCGGCTCGTGTTTTCCGGTAGCGCGATTGCCATGTCGCGCGGTCCGGGCGACAGGTCAGTGGCGAACGTTTCGGCGCGACAGCAGCGTCCCGCGCCGGGCGAGGGCTGATCACTGGTCTAGGGTCTGCTGTGAGCCACCCCGGACCCAGGTGGAATCACGCTCGTCTGTGCCGCCGATTCCAGCACTCCCGGCCCTGTCAGGCGATGCTTGCGGTCTCGCGCCATGTGCGGAGCCAGTTGCCGCCGACGAGTCGCCGAGGAGAGGATCCCAACGTGATCGACGAGTCCCACCACAGTCAACAGCTCCCGGCACAGTCGGTGGCATCGTGACCGCGGCGATGCCCGGCCAGGCACCGGCTGCCGAGCCGGGCGAGCTTCGCGGCCAAGGGGCGAATCTCGCCCTTGCCACCTGGGTTTTCGCGATCAACTTCTGGGCCTGGAATCTCATCGGCCCGCTATCGCCGACCTACACCAAGGCGATGTCGCTGACCAGTACCCAGACAGCCCTGCTGGTCGCCACTCCGATCCTGGTCGGCTCTGTCGGCCGGATCCCGGTCGGCGCGCTGACCGATCGCTATGGCGGCCGGAAGATGTTCACCGCGATCTCGCTGATCACCATCGTGCCGGTACTGCTGGTCACCTTCGCCGGCAACATCGATTCCTACGCACTGATGCTGGTGTTCGGATTCTTGCTCGGCATCGGGGGCACGACGTTCGCGGTCGGCATCCCGTTCGTCAACGCCTGGTACGAGAAGTCAAGGCGTGGTTTCGCGACCGGCGTGTTCGGCGTCGGAATGGGCGGCACCGCGCTGTCGGCGTTCTTCACCCCGCGATTCGTGACCTGGTTCGGATACATCCCGGCGCACCTGATCATCGCCGCCGCACTGGCACTGACGGCCGGACTGGTCATGACGCGGATGAAGGATTCCCCTGCCTGGCAACCCAATACCGACCCGGTGGTGCCCAAACTCAAGGCAGCGGGCAAGCTCCCCATCACCTGGCAGATGGCGTTCCTGTACGCGGTGACGTTCGGCGGATTCGTCGCGTTCTCCACCTACCTCCCGACGTATCTCAAGACGGTGTACGACTTCTCGATCACCGACGCCGGCGCTCGCACCGCCGGGTTCGCCATCGCCGCTGTCATCGCCCGCCCGATCGGCGGGATCCTGTCCGATCGGGTGCACCCGAAATTCGTGGTGATGCTCTCGCTCGCCGGTGCCGCCGTGATGGCCGTGGTGGTCTCGCTGCAACCGCCGCCGGAGCTGGCCGCGGGCGCCAGTTTCATCGTGTTGGCGTTCTTCCTCGGCATCGGCACCGGTGGCGTCTTCGCCTGGGTCGCCCGCTCCGCACCAGCCAACCGCGTCGGTTCCGTCACCGGAATCGTCGGTGCGGCAGGAGGTCTCGGCGGGTACTTCCCACCGTTGGTGATGGGCGCGACCTATGATGCGGAAGGCAACGACTACACGACGGGCCTGTACCTGATGTCCGCGACCTGCTTGCTCGCACTGCTGTACACCGCGCTCGCGCTGCCGGGCAGGAAGACTCGCACCACGGCACCGGCGGGACCGAACGGGACACCTACCACCGGAGTTGGAGCGGCATGAACGATCGCCCCGGAACCGATCGCCCCGGAACCGACGGCCCGGTGGCCGATCTGCTGCTGCGCAGTGGGCGCTTCTTCGCCAAGAGCGAGGTTTCCGGCGATCTGCGGACGATCAGCAAATCGGGTGGCCGGCAGGGTGACGTGTTCTACCGGGACAGGTGGAGCCACGACAAGGTAGTGCGGTCCACCCACGGGGTGAACTGCACGGGTTCGTGCTCCTGGAAGGTCTACGTCAAGGACGGCATCATCACCTGGGAAACCCAGGAAACCGACTATCCCACCGTGGGTCCCGACCGGCCCGACTACGAGCCCCGGGGGTGCCCGCGGGGTGCCGCGTTCTCCTGGTACACCTATTCGCCGACCAGGGTGCGCTACCCGTACGCGCGCGGCGTGCTGGTGGAGATGTTCCGGGAGGCCCGCGCCCGGCTCGGCGACCCGGTGTTGGCCTGGGCCGAGATCCAGGACGACCCGGAGCGTCGCCGGCGCTACCAGCAGGCAAGGGGCAAGGGCGGGTTGGTGCGGATCGGCTGGGACGAGGCCGCCGAGATCGCCGCGGCGGCGCACGTGCACACCATCGCCCGGTACGGACCCGATCGCATTGCCGGTTTCTCGCCGATCCCGGCGA
>DASQFG010000131.1:0-3020 GCA_035633315.1 Nakamurella sp.
GATCCTGGTCGTCGGTGTCGTTGTGGCCGGGCCGCAGCAGCCGGATTCCGCCCACGCTGTTCCAGCGATGCCAGCCGGACGTGGGCGTTGACGTCCACGACGGGATCGCCGGTCACCGGATCGGTCATTCCGTCGTCAACCACAGTGAACTCGTCACCGCCGGTAATCGGCGTCCCCGTGGCCTTGTGCCTGGCGAAGATCCGTTCCTGGTCGGTGAGCGGGTCGGTGTCCCACGATTCGATCTCCATCCGGATCTCGCGTCCGACCAGATAGGACGCCCGTCATCCATCCGGCCGAGTCGGGTTGTCCGCCGGGTCAATCCAGACGTACTTGGTCCAGCGCGCCTGCACCGTCCGCGTGGATGTCCCGGCATCACGGAGTCACCCGGGATGGTGCCGAACCGGGTCAGCGCGGCCGGCGGCCGGCTCCCCAGCCCGAAGCGGCTGTCGAAAGGGCTGGGGCCGAACCCGACGGTGATGGTCGCCGTGGCCCGTGGCCCGCGGCCACGCCGGCTCCGGCCGCCGGCCCGTCCGCGCGGCGGCGGCTCCGCCGAGGAATCGTCGCGGGAAGTGCCCTTGTCGGTCAGCGTCTTCTTGTCCGCGGCCGTGAGCTGGTCGTAGGGCGTCCACCCGCCCGCATCCGGAGCACCATGTACGTGATCATCGCGACGGCGATCGCGGCGACCACGCGCCTCCAGCCCCTCGCGCAGGCCGATGACGGACGTTGCCAGCATTCGCGACTCCCGTTCTGACGCGCCGGTATCCGGTCGGCCGAGCCCAGTTAGCCTGGCCTATCTTTCAGCCGCACGCGACAGGGTCGGGCTCCGTCATGGGAACCCGCCAAAGGCCCTGGCTTGCGCCGACCGAAGGCACTGGCTCCGTACGCTGTGCCGCATGACCGTCCGGCCGATCGTCATCTGCGGCGAACCAGTCCTGCATCGACCCACCCGCCCCGTCACCGAATTCGCACCTCCCGACGACCCCACCGCCGACCTTGCGATGCTGGTCGCGGACCTGTTCGAGACCAACGAGGCCGCAAACGGCGCCGGTCTGGCGGCGAACCAGATCGGTGACGATCGTCGGGTGTTCATCTATGACTGCCCCGACAAGGGCACCCGCCGGCGGGGGTATGTGGTCAATCCCACGATCGAGACGTCGACGATCCCGGAGAACATGCCCGACCCTGACGACGACACCGAGGGTTGCCTGTCCGTACCCGGCGAGAACTTCCCGACCGCCCGGGCCGACTGGGCGAAGGTCACCGGATTCGATGTGACCGGGAAGCCCGTCGAGGTGGAGAGCTCCGGGTTCTTCGCCCGCTGCCTGCAGCACGAGGTGGATCACCTGGACGGGTACCTCTATCTGGATCGGCTGATCGGGCGCAACGCCAGGGCCGCCCGCAAGGCCGTGAAGGCCCACGGATGGGGAGTGCCC
Source organism: Nakamurella sp. (assembly GCA_035633315.1). GTDB lineage: Bacteria > Actinomycetota > Actinomycetes > Mycobacteriales > Nakamurellaceae > Nakamurella. The sequence goes on from DASQFG010000131.1 coordinate 1,434, forward strand.
GGTCTGTCCTGGATGCCGGGCAAGGACCCGGACCCGTTCGGACACTGAGCGCGGGCCGGTCACCAACGGTGAACGCGAGTGCCCGGACGTAACACTGTGCAATCGGCCAGTGACGGTGCCCCGTCGAGCGCCGATAGGCTCGACGCTGTGTCCACGCCGAGAACCCTGCCCGCGACCGAAACTGATGCCGCCCCGGCTCCCGACGAGACCAGCACCACCGACGGACCCGCAACGCCCAACGGCTCGAGCTCCGCTGGGCGACCACCGGATGAGGGCAATTCGGTGGCGGAATCTGCGGACGATGAGCATCCCGAGCCGGCCCACCAGGCCTCGATGGTGGTGGTGGCCAACAGGCTGCCGTTCGACCTGGAGACGCTCCCCGACGGGAGCACCAAGGCCAGGCAGGCCCCCGGTGGGCTGGTCACCGCGTTGGCACCGATCCTGTCCCGTCGGCACGGCGCGTGGATCGGCTGGCCCGGCACACCCGACGTCACCCTGGAGCCGACCACCACCGACGGGTTGAGCCTGTTCCCGGTCACTCTCGCCGCCGACGACGTCCATGGCTTCTACGAGGGGTTCTCGAACGCCACGCTCTGGCCGCTGTACCACGACGCGGTGGCCGATTCGCAGTTCCACCGGGTCTGGTGGGAGTCCTACCAGCGGGTCAACGCGAAGTTCGCGGAGGCGGCCGCCGACGTCGCCGCCCCCGGCGCGACCGTCTGGGTGCACGACTACCAGCTGCAACTCGTGCCGCAACTGCTGCGCCGGTTGCGGCCGGACGTGCGCATCGGATTCTTCCTGCACATTCCGTTCCCGCCGGTCGAGCTGTTCATGCGGCTGCCGTGGCGCAGCCAGATCGTCAACGGCCTGCTCGGTGCGGACCTGATCGGTTTCCAGCTGCCGGGCGGCGCGCGGAACTTCGCCCGCCTGGCCAAATCGCTGACCGGGTCCAACACCACCGGCGGCACGATCGAGCATGACGGCCGGACCATCCGCGCCGCGGCCTTCCCGATCTCGATCGACTCGGCCGAGCAGTCGGCGCTGGCCGCCACCCCCGAGGTGCACGACGCGGCCAGGCGGATCCGCGCCGACCTCGGTCGGCCCCGCCGGATCATCCTCGGCGTGGACCGGCTCGACTACACCAAGGGCATCGACGTCAGGTTGCGGGCCTTCGAGGAGTTGCTGGCCGAGAAGGACCCGGCGGTCGAGGACACCGTGATGATCCAGATCGCCACCCCCAGCCGGGAACGGCTCGAGTCGTACAAGAAGATGCGGGAGTCCATCGAGCGGCAGGTCGGCGCGCTGAACGGCGACTACGGCAAGATCGGCCGGCCCGCCGTCCACTACCTGCACCGGTCGCTGCCGCGCGAGGAACTGGCCGCGTTCTACGTGGCCGCCGACGTGATGACAGTGACGCCGTTCCGCGACGGGATGAACCTGGTGGCCAAGGAGTACGTGGCGTGCCGGGTGGACGGCGGCGGGGTGCTGCTGCTCAGCGAGTTCACCGGCGCGGCCAAGGAACTGCGCGCCGGGCTGTTGGTCAACCCGTACGACACCGACGGGGTCAAGGAGGGCCTGCGCAAGGCC
>DASQFG010000132.1:0-6022 GCA_035633315.1 Nakamurella sp.
CATCGGCGGGACTGAGAGACCACGAGTCCGGCTCGGCTCGGAGACGGAATGCGGTTTCGGGGATCGAGCTCAACTCGCAGCGATGAGTTCTGATCGCGGTACGGGTCTGGACCGGTGAGTGCCTGCGAATCCCACGTCGGACCACAGTCCGCGCAGGAAGCCGTCATCTGCCTCCGGAGGAATCACGATGTCGATCGATCATGTTCTTGCTGTTGTCCCGGTGTCCGACTTCGATGCCGCGCACGCCTGGTACGAACGACTGTTCGGCCGTCCGGCCGACAATGAGCCGATGGCGGGGCTTCTGGTCGAGTGGCACGTGACGGACGGCGGCTGGGTCCAGGTCGGTCACGACGCCACCCGGGCGGGCTCGGGATTGCTGAACCTCGCGGTGGACGACCTGGACAAGCAGCTGACGGAGCTATCCGACAGGGACCTGTCGCCAGGGCCGATCCAAGACGTCAACAAGGGCGTGCAGCTGTCCGAGATCCGCGACCCTGATGGCAACACCATCACGTTCATCGGCCACTTTCGCGTCCGCTACTGAAACCCGGGCCGCTCGGCCACAGTCGGCATACCAACCGTCGTCGGGCAGCAGCGCCGCTGCCAGCGCGTGGGCCAATTCACCGATCCTGCCTCCGGCACCGTCTACCGCGGCGCAGACCGTCGGCCCGGTCGTCCTCGGCCTCGAAATCCAGGAATGTGCGCACCTTTGGCTGGGTCGCCGAATTCGAGTCCGACACGTCGTGACGGCCGAATCGAATCGCCCGCAGCCCGGGCACGGCCACATCGGCGCCTATTCTCAGACTCTCCGTCAACAGCCGTCCGCGCAGCACCGGGCGATCACGGCTGATGACAGACCACCCGGCAACCTGCCGATCGATCAGGTGCCGCCTTCGAACATGATGCGGATCGCCGCCAGCACGGCGGTGTCCGGGTCCAGGTAGCGTCCCCCGCGCGGCGCCGCGATGCCGTCGGGCGTGACGTCGTAGACGATCGGTTGAGCGGTGGGCAGATTCAGGTCCTCCAGTTCCGCATCGGTCAGGTCGTCCACGATTGAGCACAGGGCCCGCAACGAGTTGCCGTGCGCGATGACGAGAACGGTTTGTCCCGCCCGCAGGCGTTCCAGCATCGTGCCCTGCCACAGTGGTTGGACGCGCAGCACGACGTCGTAGAGCGACTCGCCCTCGCCGGGCGCGCACGGGAGCTGCGGATCACGTGGATCGTCGTCCGGTGGCACCAGCCCGAGGGCCGCGCGCTGTTCGACGGGCATCGGGGGCGGCGTGCCGTGTAGGGTCCGGCGCCAGGTGTGGAACCGCTCGGGCCCGAACCGGTCGTGCACCTCGGTCTTGGGCATCCCCATCAGCAGGCCGTAGTCCCGCTCGTTGAGCCGCCAGGTGTGGATCAGCGGGGTCTTCGTCAGCCCCAACTCGCTGAGCATGACCTGCGCGGTGCGCCGGGCGCGCAGCATCCGCGAGAGGATCACCACGTCCGGGACGAGTCCTTCCGCGGCCATCAGCACGGCCGCGCCACGCGACTGTTCCAGCCCGCGCGCGCTGAGATCCACGTCGCGGGATCCGGTGAACGTGCCTTCGGCGTTCGCCGTGCTCTCACCGTGGCGTACCAGGATCAGCGTGCCTACCCGATCCACTGCCGCTCACCACCCGTTTGCCGTTGACCGCCGCTGTACCCGCCGATGGTCAGGAGTCCTCGCGCTTCAGCTTCCGCCAGCCACCGGCCCGGTTGTTGGCGATGATCTGCCGGAACATCGCGGTGAGGGCGGCGGCGTTGATCGTCTCGCCCTCGCGCACCCCGACGGTGCGGGCGGTCTTGTTGTCGTGGCCGGCGGTGATGATGCCGTCCGGATCCGGGACGATCGCCCCGTCGTAGAGGAACACGTTCACGTGATCCTTCGCGGCGAGCAGCGCGCAGACGTTGCCGTTCAGGACGAAATACGGTTGCCGGGTGCGCTTGATGGTCTCCTGCACTTCCGGGTCGGCGGCGTGGACGAGATCGCGCACCTGCTGGCAGATCGCCTGTTGCCAGCCGGGCAGGTCCGCGATGTAGGCGTCGACGCGCGGGTCTGCGGCGTATGTCATGTGGATCCTCCCGACTCGACGGCGGACGATGACCTGGTGAGCATGCCTGAGCCCGAGACGTTCATCCAGAGTGGCTCGATGCCCCGAACGCCCACGGCATCGAGGTGCTGCCGGCGCTTCTTGCCGACGACGTGTATGACCCTTGCGCTGCAACGGGTCCCTGATCTCGCGTTCGTCGGCGATCATCTCGATGACCTGCATGGCGCGACCTTACGGTGACCTGTCGGGTCGGCCCGGATGAAAGACCGGCATGATCGGACCGTGTTCGAAGGCTTCCGCGAATGGCGCCGCGACGTCGGCAACGGAGTGATCCTGCATGGGCGCGATGGTGGCGCCGGTCCACCCGTGTTGCTGCTGCACGGTCATCCCCGGACGCACACCACCTGGCATGCCGTCGCACCTCGGCTGGTGACGGCCGGATTCACCGTGGTATGTCCCGATCTGCGTGGCTACGGGCAGTCCTCCGCGCCGCCGACCACTCCCGATCACGCGCCGTACGCCAAGCGCGCGATGGCGGCCGACCTCGTGACGTTGATGCGTGGACTGGGGCACGAGCGGTTCGCCGTCGCCGGTCACGACCGCGGCAGCTATGTCGCGATGCGACTCGCGCTGGACGCACCGGAGGTGGTCGCTGCGCTCGCGGTGCTGGACTGCGTCCCGATCGGCGAGGCGTTGGCCAGGGCCGACTCCCGGTTCGCCACGGCCTGGTGGCACTGGTTCTTCTTTGCCCAGCCCGACAAACCCGAGCGGGCGATCCTCGCCGACCCGGACGCCTGGTACGGGGGCGACCCGGCGCGCATGGGTGCGGAGAACTACGCCGATTACCGCCGCGCCATCCACGACCCGGACACGGTGCGCGCCATGCTCGAGGACTACCGCGCCGGACTTGGTGTCGATCGGGCAGCGGACGACGCCGACCGGGCCGCGGGCCGGCGGATCGGTTGCCCGACGCTCGTGGCCTGGTCGGCCCGCGACGATCTGGAGTTCTTGTACGGCGATGTGCTGGCCACCTGGCGCGACTGGGCCGATGACCTGCACGGCGTGGTGATCGACAGCGGCCACCACATGGCGGAGGAAGCGCCCGACGACGTGGCCAGTGCGCTGGCTACCTTTTTCCGCCATGCTTGGTCCGCCATGCCGGGACCGGCTAGACCCTTCGGATGACGTGCAGCAGATACGCCTTGCGATCCAGCGGATTGTGGTCCGAGCGCGGCCGGCTGGGCACCGCGCCGGTGACCGGCCGGTGGTGGTCGAACGCGGTCTCCAGCACGCCTTCCCCACGGGTCAGCGACGGCAGCCCGCGTTCCAGCGCGTGCACCTGCGAGGCCGGCACCCCGCCCTGGAGAACGTAGGTCGGACCGTGCAGTTCCGAGGTTCGCGGAATCGCTTGCACCCGCGCCAGCGCCGCGACCAGCGCTCCGAACGTGTCGGACGGGGCATCCAGGCGGAAGCGGTGCATGGGTTCGCAGACCACGGTGCCGGCCCGCTGCAATGCGGCCATCACCACCAAGGGCGTGAGATCGCGGAAGTCCGCTCCGGTGCTGGACATGCTCTTGTCGAACACACCATGGGAGTGGCTCTGTTTCGGCGCGTAGCCGGAGTGCGTCATGGTGACCAGGCAATCGGTGACCTGCCACCCGTGGATACCCTGCTGCAGTGTCGCCCGCACCGCGTCTTCGACCGCTGTGAAGAACGCGAACGGCATCGACCCGAGCTCCACCTCGAGCCGGAATTCCACCCCGCCGCCGATCGGGGCCGGTTCGATCCGCAGGCCGACGGTGGCCAGGAACGGGTTGGGTTCGACCCCGATCAGCTCCACCGCGACACCCGTGCCGAGGGGCCGTTCGATGCAGATGGTCGTGCTCTCCCGGAACGTGACGTCGACGCCGAAGTCGCCGGCCAGCGTCGCCTGGATGACCTCTTTCTGCACCTCGCCGTAGAGCGACACCGATATCTCCTGCCGCAGGTCGTCCTGCCGCAGGTTGATGAGCGGGTCCTGCTCGGCCAGCTGATCGAGAGCGACGCGCAACGCTCCCTTGTCGGCGGGCCGGTCCGGCACCACCACCGTTTCCAACGACGGTGGCGGGAAATGCTGCTGGGCAACGGATGTCACCGGGCGGGGACCGATCATGTCCCCGATCCGGATGTCGGCAAGTCCCCACAGCAGGCCGATCTGGCCGGCTGAGACCGACGGACTCGGGAGGGCTGTGCCGTGGTCGAAAACGCAGATCGCGGTCACCTTGCCCGCGAGGTGCGGAGCGCTGTCCCCGTCGCCGTCCCGATGGCCGGCCGAACCTCCGGGACGGTGGAACGGCAACCTATCCCGCACCCTCACCGTTCCCGCGAACAGCCTGACGTAGGCGATCTTCTCGCCGGCCGCCCCGCGCTCGATCTTGAAGGCCGTGCCCGAAACCTCTTGGTCGGCATCACCTTCGGTCGCCGGCAACAATTGCGTCAGGTCGGCGATGAGTGCATCGACCCCCGCGCCGGTGATGGCGGAGCCGAAGAACACCGGATGGACCAGCGCGTTGCCGGTCTGGATCGCGAGAGCGCGGCGCAACCGGCGGTAGGGCACCGCGCCGTCATCGTTCACGAAGGCGGTGAGCAGTACCTCGTCGCGGTACGTCAGCAGGTCGAGGAGCCTCGAGTGGAAATCGGCGTCGGCCTCCGCGTACGGCCGAAAGCTCGCCGTCCGCGTGCCCATTCCGCTGGTCGCGCCCATCGGCACGATGCCCGCCGCCAACCACTGGGACATGTTGCACAGCAACGATTCCCGTTGGGCACCGACCCTGTCGATCTTGTTGACGAACAGCAAGGTGGGGATGCGCAACCGTTGCAGGGTGCGCATCAGCACCCGGGTCTGCGCCTGCACGCCTTCGACCGCGGAGATCACCAGCACCGCGCCGTCGAGCACGCTCAGCACGCGCTCCACCTCGGCGATGAAGTCGGGGTGGCCGGGGGTGTCAATCAGATTGACCGTCGTGTCACCGATGACGAAGGACACCACCGCGGACTTGATGGTGATGCCGCGTTGCCGTTCCAAGGCCAAGGAATCGGTCTGGGTGTTGCCGTCATCGACGCTGCCGATCTCGTCGATGACGCCGGCGGAGTGCAGGATCCGCTCGGTCAGGCTGGTCTTACCGGCGTCGACATGCGCCAGGATCCCTAAGTTCAACGATCTCAAGAGGTGTCATGTCCTTGGAGTAGGTGGCGGTCGCCTGATGGCTGGACATGAACGCCTCTCGCATGATGTCTCCTCGGGGTGGGCCGACTCGGCCGGGTCGGCTGTTGACCGCCACTGCAACAGCTTGCCGTCGATGAGAGCAACCCAATTCTCGACGGTCCGGCGGTTTCGACCGCCGGCCACGGCTGCGCACCGGCTGTGCGGAAAGGTCCGTCGCCGGTGCTTTCAGGGCCGTGTCACGGGTAGCCGTGTATCCAGTCGACGGCCAGCAGCGGGACCGCATCCGCATCGGCGGACGTGGCCTTGGCGGGGAAGTCGAACACCGCGATCGGGTTGTCATCGTGCTCGCCTCACTGATCGTGCTGGTGGGGGTTCCCTTGGTGCACCTGCTCCCCAGCTGGGGAAGTGCGGGGCTCTGGGTGCTCGTGCTCGGGCTCGTCGGGCTGGTCATCGTTGTCGTGTCCACAACGCTGGAGAAGAGTAGGGCAGCACTGCACCAAGATCTCATCCGGTTCGAGAAGGCGACGTCCGATTGGGAGTGAGCTGCTATCCGATGACGTCCGCTCCAGCCGTGAGCGAATCGATGTGGACCCGCACCAGGAGGTCATCCATTTCCGTTCGGTGTCTCGTCATCGACGGTCGCGGCCACGGGAGGATCGTGGTTAAGGCTGCGGGCCTTGACACTCCGGCTGGACGTCGAGAAGACCAGATCGCGTCCGTCGACGGTGAACCAGACCGGCGC
>DASQFG010000133.1:0-2661 GCA_035633315.1 Nakamurella sp.
CCAACGACGAGCTGGCCGAGCATCTGGTGGTCAGCCCGCTGACCGCCAAGACGCATGTCAACCGGGCCATGACCAAGCTCGGTGCCCGCGATCGCGCCCAGCTGGTGGTGATTGCCTACGAAACCGGTCTTGTCCGTCCCGCCGAGGGACGACCGGAACGCCAGCGGGGGTAGGACTTACGGCCCTACACGCCGTCTGGACCACGGTTGCACGCTGAGCCAGCGCGACAGTCGTCCCGCAGTGATGTGTGCTGTGATGCGCCCGGCCGGCGTGTCGGGCAAGCCGGCGTGTCGGGCATGGGGACGAGCAAGATGACCCAGCGGCTGGAGCTCGATCCGGCTCGGCCGCAACGGTTACCGTTCGCGCTGGCCGTTCCTGCTCGGTTGGCGGCACCGATGTTGGGAACGCCCGAGTTCAGCGCGCGCTGGATCCTGCGCGGCGTGCTCGATCGTGCGCTGCATCAGGATCAGTTCGTTGAGGTGGAGCTGCACGGCGTCACCGCTCCGGACTGACCGCGGACTGTGTTGGCGCAGCTGGTGTTTCGGCCTGCCGGGTTGGGCTGCGCGGCCGCGTCGGTGTCGCCCGCGGAGGTTGGGCTTGACTGGGCGCCGGTTTTGTTGACTGGGCGCCGGTTTTGAGCTCTGGGCGCCACCATGTTCTGGCGCCGAGTTCTGAAAAGCGGCGCTGAGTGGGGGGTCTCGGGTTGCGCGGACCGTCGGCGTGTGGCGCGGCCCAGGATGTGGGCCTCGTCGGCGCCGTCGGCCTCGTCGGCGCCGTCGGCCTCGTCGGCCTCGGCGTCGTCGGCCTCGGCGCCGTCGGCCTCGGCGCCGTCGGCCCCGGCCTCGTCGGCGCCGGCCTGGGCCGCGCCGGCTGAGGTCGCGGGCCCGGATCGGAGTGCGCTCGGGGTCCGCTCCACTGAGCGCCCGTTTTTTGGTCTGGACGCCATCCTATTCCGGCGCCGAGTCATGAAAAGCGGCGCTCAGTGGGGGGTCTCGGGTTGCGATGGGGGTCTGCTCCTACTGGGCTTCGGCGACCAGCCGAGCGCACCAGCGTGCGCGACCAGATTCGATCGTTTGAAGACCCGCAGAGCGCGCCGGAACTACCGTCCGGCGAGCTCGAGCCAGGAGAAATCGCCGGTGATCCGGGATTGCACCTGCATGGTGGTGTTGGCCCGGACCCACTCGGCCAGCGCCGCGTCCGCGGACTTCGCATGCTCCTCGGATTCCCAAGCGCTCATCGACACCACCCGGTCGTCGTGGAACATCACCCCATACGCCACATAGCCCGGCGTTCCGGTGACGATCGGGATCACCCCAGCGCGGGCCTTGGCCTCCAACTCATCCTTGTCCTCGGAATAGGTGTAGGTCACCAGTCGTCCATACATGCCAGACTCCTTCGTCGGCTCGGGTGGTAACGATGTCTATCATTGCCTGACAGTTCAAGCCACCACAGGGTTTCTACCGCGAATCCTTCGCGTTCGTAAATTCCCGTGTGCGCACCTCTTGGCTCCGCTGCCACCGATCCTGCCGTCGTTTCGTCATCGAATTCCGCTTTCGGTGCCGAATCGTGTCGCTGATATCGACGAAATTCACTCTCCGAGGCGGTGCTGATCAGCGAAGCGTTCCGGGTCGGGCGGGCGGTCGCCGCGGCGCGGCGCAGGATGTGGGCGCGGGCCCCGGCCGTGCCGACTTCAGCCGCGCCGGGGTGGGGGTGGCGGGCCGGATCTGGGCCGCTGCTCAGGTCGGCTCCACTGAGCGCCGGTTTGTTGACTGAGCGCCGGTTTTGGGGTCTGGGCGCCAAGATATTCTGGCGTCGAGACATGAAAAGCGGCGCTGAGTAGGAGGTCTCAGGGTCGGGCGGGCCGTCGGATGCGCCGCGGGAAATGGGCGTGGGGCCCGGCCGGGCCGACCTCAGCCGCGCGCAACCGGCGCTGAGCCGCGCCAGGCTCAGCCAGCTCAGCCAGCTCAGCCATGCGCGTCACCGGCACTCCACCGCACAGCGAGACCTGCCCCGACGGCGATGGCTACCGTCAGGTCCCCACACCGATCGGCGCCGTCCCGAACGCGACGTTGAAGCGGTCGCACCAGATGACCACCGACGTGAAGGCGCTGAGATTGGCGTCGGCCGGGACGGAATAGTTCTGATTCCCGTCGGTGGCCTTCAGCTCGCCCAGTGGGAGGTAGACGCCGTCGTCGTACTTGCCCCAGTCGTTGCCGCCGGCCGCCTTGTCGGTCAGCCAGACCTGCACATCGGGGCCGTCGCTGGTGGAGAAGTTCTCCAGCCGGACATACCGCGATCCGTCCGGCAGCTGCAGGATGCTCGCGGTGCCGGACGTCGCGTGCTCGCCGTCGACGAACGCGCCGCTGGCCAGCGCCAGCGGCCGCACGGCCGGGGTCGGTCCGGGTTCGCCGACGGCCGCCGGCCCGGAAGTCGCCGGGACGCCGAAGTTGGGCGAGCCGGTCTGTTCCGACGCCGACGCCGAGGCCGGAGCCGACGGGCTGCCAACCTCGACCGTGGACACCTGCACGGGCAGCGCCTCGTCGACGGTGCTCCGGGTGAACAGCCGCCACGGTTCGAACACGGCGAGCGCGACCGCAACCCCGATGACCACGATCACCGCGAGCCCGGCGAGCAACTTCTTCCTGCGACCCGGCGCTCGCG
>DASQFG010000134.1:0-1796 GCA_035633315.1 Nakamurella sp.
GTTGATTCCATGGATCTCTGGAAACCTCCACCACAGGGTGCGAAGCTCGCTTCCGGAAGTGCGCGAACACCCGAGGCCCAGGCCGGTTGAGAAAACAGCCGGCCCGGGCCGCCCTAACCGCTCGTGACGCGCATCACCAGAACGTCGGTGACGGTGGGCCGCAGCGGGAGCTTCCCGGAATCGACCACCTCGGCGGCGATCTCGCGCAGTGTGCGGTTGCTGTGCTGGCTGGCCCCCGCTAGCGCTAGCAACTGGAACCCCTGAGTGGCGGTGAGTCGGTGGCCGGCCATCACGATCCCGATCGCGGTGCCGATGGCCCTGTTGCTGTCCAGCGCCGTGCGGATCGACGCTGCCCGGTCCTCGGCCTCATCGACCGCGGTCTCCCGCAACTCGTGCAGTTCGTGGTTGGCGCGCACTCTGGCCAGCAACTCCTGGGAGGAGAACGGCTTCGTGATGTAGTCGTCGGCGCCCGCGGCCAGCCACTCGGCGGCGGCGTCGGAACCGCCCCGCGCCGTGAGCATGATGATCGGCAGCCGTGCCGTCCGCGGCGACTTCCGAAGCTCGGCCGTCACCTGCAATCCGCTGCGGCCGGGGAGCATGACGTCGGTGAGCACCAGTCCGGGTGCCGGACGATCCGGATCGGCGATCGCCGCGAGTGCGGCGTCCGCGTCCGCAACGGCCTGCACCGCCACCCGTCGCTGCCGAGCAGCCGCGTCAGGTAGGCGCGCAGGTCGTCGTGGTCCCAACGGGGCGGTAGCACCGGCAGCCGCCGCATCACAGGCGGTGGCGCCGCAGGGTGCCCAGGCCCCGACGCGTCCGCGGTGCCCGAGGTCGAACAATGGACCGGGGTCGACCCGGCCGAGCAGGCCCCGGTGGCACCGACGCCCTGACGCACACCGGCGATCCGCTGACCGGCCCCGTACCCGGGGTCGGTCAGCGGCGCAGGCCCAACCGCCAGGTACGTCCCACGGCCTGCACATCCCTGGTGACCGACGTGCCGACCAGGACGCCCAGCGCGACCGCGAACAACGAGATCGCCGTGGCCACGACGTCGGTCGCGCCCAACCCGGCGGCCAGCTGGGAGATTCCGCGCAGCCCGAGTGCGCCGGGGACGAGCAGCCAGAACGCCGGTAACAGCATCACGGCCGCGGGTGGGCTCCTGCGGAACCGGGACAACAGCTGGGTCAACGGGACGATGACCAGTCCGCCGGCGAACCCGGACAGCGAGGCGCCGATCAGCAGTGCGCCCGCCGTCTGAGCGGCGTAAGAGCCGGCCAGCGCGATCCAGAGGAAGACCAGGGCACCCGGCGGTGCGCTGGAGAAGAACATATAGCCGATCCCGACCAGCACCACCCCGACCCACGGCGCCCAGCCGCCGAGTTGCTGGACCTCCCCGTCCTGGCTGATGCCGACGACGCTCAAGCCGGCGAACACCCCGAAGGCGAGCAGCAGCAGCTGCGAAACGCCCCAGACCAGCCGGCTCGCGCCGGAGACGATCTGGTCGCTGGCCAGTTCGATGGTTGCGATGGTCAGCGTCGCGCCGGGCAGGAACACCACCAGCGGCGGGGCCAGCAACCGCAGCGCGTTCTCATGGGTCACCGGCCCGACCAGCACCACCGACAGCACCGTCACCAGGAACGCGGCCAGCACGGGAAGGGCGACGGAGAGCGTCGCCCAGCGGTCGGCCACCAGCCTGAGCAGCCCGACGAACGCGCCCAGCGCGACATAAGCCGGTAGGGCCAACGCATCCGGATTCAGCAGCAGCCCGAACCCGAGGCTGAGGATGGTCAGCCCCA
>DASQFG010000135.1:0-3445 GCA_035633315.1 Nakamurella sp.
ACCGCAGTGCTGGGCACTGAGCTGCCGGCGCTCCCGTGACGGTCACATCGCGGGCGAGAACAATTGCTGCACTGGACATGTGGTGGCCCTATTGGGATCGGTAGCCTTGCGGATCGGCGGGATTGGGGTGCCCGGGCCGGCAGGGATCGGCCGGGCCGGCGAGGCGCGCATCGGGACGGCCGGGTATCACCGGTGGCGGCCGCCTGCTCTTGAAGGATGGTTGCGGGGGCTACCACTCGGGCTGCTGCTCCGTCTGGGGGGAGGGAGCAGCAGCCCGGGAAAATCCCGGGCCCGGCCGGCCTCGCCTCTGCTGGCCGGCACCGCCGCCAGTCGCCCCGGCTCACCGAAGTGTCGGTGCCGCGCCCATTTTCGGCCCGCCGGGTCCACTTCGCTCCCGACCTCGGGGTCGGTTCGTCGGGCAGTACCCGACAAATCAGACAACAATCGCGGTAAGAATCGTTCGGGAAGAATCACCCAGCGGGGATTTCTCGCTGACACGCGCTGGAGGTTGTTGATGCTCGGATTTCTGTCGGCTCTGCCCACGTCCCGCGGCGATCGGGAACTGGCCGCCGCCGAGGCGTCGTCGCTGGCCGCTGCGGTCCGGCCGGGGCCACCCCCCGCCACGAAGAAGCGGGCAGCGGTGGCGGACGGTGTACAGCCGCTGGTCCACCGGGAGATCCGCACCGCGGAGGAATTCACGGCATTGTCGGTCACCGCGGGCGATCTGGTCGCCAACGGCCGGGTGGCGAAATTCCTGGTGGATCTGCAAAGTCCCGCTCAGGGCGAGGTGTACTTCGTCAACGGCAACTTCACCGAGAACGGCGAGATCCCGGAATCCGCCAGGTATCACTACTTCTTTGCGCGGGCTGCCCTGGATATTCCGGACCGCCTGGAGGAATTCAACCGGGTCACGTACTTCAGCCCCACCAAGCGGTACGCGGCGGGCGTCATTCATACGTATTTCCTGGACGGCGCGACCGACCCCGTGTACGCACTGCAGTTCTACCCGCAGGACGTGGTCAACGAGCGCGGGGTGCTGGACGTGATCACCCTGGTCCGGCGGAAGATCAGCATCCCCGGCGCCTCATTTGCCTTCGTCCCCACCGGGACCCAGCAGACGGTGTCGACAATCGGCGATGATCTGGCGGCCGCCGGAATCCGGACGATGACCATCGACCGGGTGCTGGGTTCGGTCCGCTACGTGCCGCTCAACTCCGGCGAGGCATGGGGCTACCTGCGGATCTTCCCGGCCGGCGACGCGGACCTGACGGGGGCGGACATCCCGGTGTTCTCCGAACTGCCGCTCGACCTCTCGGTGGTCGCCGGTGTCATCACCAAAGCCCTGCAGGACAGCAACTCCCACGTCAACCTCAAGTCCAAGGAACGTGGCACGCCGAACATGGTGCTGCGAGATGCGGGGCCGGACAACCAGCGGTTGGCACCCTGGCGCGACAAGCCGGTGCACTTCGTGGTGCGCGCCGACGATTTCTTGCTCGAGGCGTCGACCGACGACGAGGTCGCCGCTCGGCTCGCCGAACGCAACAACAACCCGTGGATACCGCTGACCTGGGAACCGGAGACACTGCTGCGCTCCTACGACGAGATCGGCGCCGGTTCGGCGTCGGACGCCCTTGGCTTTGCCAAGAAGTACGGCAGCAAGGCCGCCAACATCGGGTTCCTGGCGCACCGCAGGGTGTTGGGCCGGGTGGAGGACACCGGGTCGGCGAGCGCGCGGTTCGGTTACGACCTGGTTCCCGACGGGTTCGGGATCCCGCTCTCGTTCTATCGCAACCTGGTGGACCACCCGGCCAACGCGGCGCTCAAGGAGGAACTGGACGCGTTCATCGAGGCGGAGAAGGCCGGCACGCTGTCCAGCGCGGAGCGCGCGCGGTTGGTCTACGACGCGCAGACCTGCTTCCTGAACGCGACGATCCCGCCGGACGATCTGGCCGCGGTGAAGGCGAAGCTCGAGGAGGTGCTACCGGGCGTCAAGAAGATCAAGATCCGGTCGAGCGCGAATGCCGAGGACGTGCCGAACTTCAACGGCGCTGGTCTGCACGACAGTTTCGCCGCCACTGCGAGCAAGCAGGACAACCCCGACGGCTCTTGCGCTTTCGAGGTGGATGACGACCCGGGCGGCGAGGTCAAACGGAGGGTCTCGCCGAAATCGGTGGCCTGCGCCATCAAGGGCGTCTACGCCAGCCTGTGGAACCAGCGGGCGGTGGAGGAGCGGACCTTCGCCCGCATCGACCACGCCACGGTCGCGATGGGGCTGTCCGTCGTCGCCGCCTATGACACCGAGTCGGAGGTCACCGTGAACGCGGTGATCGTCACCCGGGTGCTGAACACCCAAGGCGTGTACGGGTACACGCTGTCCGTGCAGGACGGCAACAACCTGGTGACCAACCCGGACCCGGGAACGCAGACCGAGGTGACGGTGGCTGCACTGGGTTTGGGAGACGAGCCGACGTCGTTGACCATCACCCGGTTCGCCCAGCCGGTTGCCGGCGGTCCGGTGCGCACCGAGCCGGTGCTGCCCCGCGACGACATGCTCCGACTGGTGGACATCGCCGCGACCGTGGAACGCGCCTATTGCGCGGCGAAACCCGGCTACTACGAAAGGGATTGCCGGTTCGTGGTGGTGGACAACGACAAACCGAGATCGGTGGACATGGAGCTGAAGATCCTGGCCAACGGCCAGTTCCTGTGCAAGCAGGTGCGGGAATTCGGTGGTCGGTGAGCGGGCGTGGCACGACTCGGCCCGGATGCACCTCGTGAGGTGGCACCCGCCGGTCGTGGCGCAGGACTGCCCTTGTCGGGCAGCACGATCGGACGCCTCCGCGCCCTCCGCGGTTCGAGGGGCATGGTCTGATGGAGTTCGCGGCCGGTGTCCCCAAGCTGTGCCGCTTTCGGCACGCGCCGGGTGTCGCAGCAGCCTGGCGCGGTCTGGTGGCCGAACTTGTCCGGTGAGCGATCCTTGACCGGGCAGGATTTCGCTGTCGATGGGGAGATGGGCCGGTATCTCCGCCCGGTCATCAGCGGACATCGGTGAAGAAGTTCCGGATGTCGCTTGTCAGGAGATCTGGCGCGTCGTGAGCAGCGTAGTGGCCACCGCGGTCGTAGCGATTCCAGCAAACGATATTGCTATGGGCGCGGTCAGCGAAGGCTCGGACTGAGGCCAGGTCTCCAGGGAATTGCGCGACGCCGAGCGGCACGCGGGTCGGACCACTGGCCGGCTGCTCCCGAGCTGCATCGGCATAGATCCTGATGGCAGAACCAGCGGTCGCGGTGAACCATTGGATAGCGACGTGCGTGAGAATCGCATCGGCGTCCAGCCCGTAAGGCTGCATGACCTGAGCGTTCCAGGCGAGCAGGCCGACCGGTGAGTCGTTGAGGGCGTAGGCGAGAGTCTGCGGCGCCTGCGCGTGGACCGTGCCGTAGGCAG
>DASQFG010000136.1:0-1658 GCA_035633315.1 Nakamurella sp.
GCGTCACGGTCTCGACCAGGATCTGGGTGAGGGCGAGATCCGGCGCCCCGCGCAGGATGAACAGCACGGAGATCGCGTAGCCGACCCCGCCGACCAACATCACCGCGGTCAACCCGCGCCGCACCCGGGAAGTGGCGATCGCCAGGCCGACGATCACCAGGGACAGCACGAGTTCGGCGGGTTGGCCGAGCACCTCGAGATCCGCCGGCCCGGTGTCCGCGCGGATCAACATCGTGCCAGGGAACGCCACCAGGACCAGCAGGATCGCGCCCAGCGAGACCGGCAACGACCCGCGCTGCGTCGCGGCGGTGGTGCCGACGGCCAGCTTGTTGACGCCCCTGAGCGTGGCGCGGTATCCGGCGCCGGGTTCCCCGCCGGGGCGGGCGATCTCGGTGCGCCGTTCGCGGGCACGTTGCGCGGCGAAGATCACGGCACCCACCAGCCAGCCGGCCACCGACAGCGCGAGCGGCAGGTTGACCCCGTGCCAGAGGGCCATCGCGTCCTCGTGGGTCGGTCCGGCGGACTGCGCGTAGGACTGCAGCAGCGGCTCGAGCAGGGCCGGCCAGACGCCGAGCACGAGGCCGAGGACGACGAGCAGCAGGGTCGGTCCGGTCATCCAGGGTGAGGTCGGCGCGGGCCGGGTGGGCGTCAAGGTGCTGCCGGCGACGGGCGGAACTCGAACGGTCGGCCGTCGTTGACCGGGCGCGGCCTGCGCAGGCTCGGGATCGGCGACCTGCTTGTCGCCGAACGCGCCCCACAGGAACCGGGCGCTGTAGGCCACGGTCAGCGCCGAGCCGATCGCCATCACCGCAGTCCCGATGGCGCCGGCAGTCCCCCCGCCCAGCAGGCCCGCGTACCCGGCCTCCTTGGCCGCGAACCCGATCATCGGCGGTATCCCCGCCATGGAGATGGCGGCAAGGACGGCCATGATCGCGATCGTGGGCATGGTCCGGCGCACCCCGGACAGCTTGGTGAGATCCCTTGTCCCACAGGAGGTATCGATGATCCCGACGACGAAGAACAGCGGCGCCTTGAACGTCGCGTGGGCAATCAGCATGGCCATCCCGCCGAGCAACGCATCCGGGTTGCCGGAGCCGATCAGCAACGTCATCAGCCCGAGTTGGGAGACCGTGCCGTAGGCGAGCAGCAGCTTGAGATCCCGCTGGCGCAGCGCGATGACCGCGCCGAACAGCATGGTGCCGCCGCCCAGGGTCATCAGCAGCGGCTGCCACAGCGGCAGGATCGCGAACGCGGGCGCGAGCCGCGCGAACAGATAGATACCGGCCTTGACCATGGTCGCGGCGTGCAGGTACGCACTCGCCGGGGTCGGCGCGGCCATCGCCCCCGGGAGCCAGAACTGGAAGGGGATGATCGCCGACTTGCTGATCCCGCCGACGATCATCAAAACGATCGCGGTGGTGATCAACGGCCCGGACGGCGGATTCGCGATGATCTCCGACAGGGTGAACGTGCCGGCGGTGACGCCCAGCATGACGACCCCTACCAGCATCGTCAGACCGCCGGCGGTGGTGACCATCAGCGCCTGCGACGCGGACATCCGCGCGGCCCTGCTGCCCGTCCGGTGCGCGATGAGGATGTAGGACAGCAGGCCGGTGAGCTCCCAGAAGATCACCAGCAGGATGAGGTTGTCCGCCCAG
>DASQFG010000137.1:0-6592 GCA_035633315.1 Nakamurella sp.
CGGCGACGCGAACCAGACCATCTACTCGTTCGCCGGCGCATCGCCCAGCTACCTGCCCGGGTTCGACCGCAGGTTCCCGCACGCGACCGTGGTCCGGCTGGAACGGGATTACCGGTCCACGCCACAAGTGGTGACGCTGGCCAACCGGGTGATCGCCGGCGCCTCCGGAGCCGCCTCGCGGCACCGGCTGCGGCTGGTCGCGGCCCTGCCGGACGGCCCCGCGGCCACCTTCGCCGAGCATCCGGACGAACCGGCCGAGGCGGCCTCGGTGGCAAGGGCCGCGGCCGCGCTGATCGAGGGCGGCATGCCGGCGTCCGGTATCGCCGTGCTGTACCGGATCAACGCCCAGTCCGAGGTCTACGAGGAGGCACTGACCGGCGAGGCAGTGCCGTACGTGGTGCGCGGTGGGGAGCGGTTCTTCGCCCGACCCGAGGTGCGGCAGGCGATCTCGGTGCTGCGCGGCGTCGCGCAGCGGGACTCGCAACCCGATCCCGCCGCTGACCCCGATCCCGCCGGGCCCACCCCGCGGCGTGCCCTGGTGCCCACCGTTCGGGCCGTGCTGTCGACCATCGGACTGTCCGACGAACCACCGGCGCCCGGTGCGCTGCGGGACAAGTGGGATTCGTTGCTGGCGATCGTGACGGTGGCCGAGGAGCTGGCCGACGCCGACCCGGCAGCCGGGCTGTCCGCGCTGGTCGCCGAGCTCGACCAGCGCGCCGAGGCGCAGCACGCCCCGACCGTGGAGGGGGTGACGCTCGCGTCGCTGCACGCGGCCAAGGGACTGGAGTGGGATGCCGTCTTCCTGGTCGGGTTGACCGACGGGACGTTGCCCATCCAGCACGCCGAGACGCCGGAGGACATCGAGGAGGAACGCCGGCTGCTCTACGTCGGCGTGACCAGGGCCAGGACCCGGCTGGCGCTGTCCTGGGCGCAGTCCCGGACACCGGGCGGCCGGCGCACCCGTCGGCGCAGCCGCTTCCTCACCGGCCTCGCACCGGACACCGCGACCCCGGGGACCAGGCGAGGCGCGCCCGGCCGGTGCCGGACCTGCGGCGGGAAGCTGGAGACCCCCGCCGAGATCAAGATCGGCCGCTGCTCCCGATGCCCGTCCACCGCCGATCCGGAATTGGTGGACGCCCTGCGCACCTGGCGCAAGAGCCGATCCACACAGGCCTCGGTGCCCGCGTTCTTGGTGTTCTCCGATGCGACCCTGCTGGCCATTGCCGAGCGTCGGCCCACCGATGATGCGGCGCTGCTCGCGATTCCCGGCATCGGTCGGTCCAAGCTGGACGCCTACGGGCCGGAGGTGATCGGCATCGTCACCCGAACGCGCTGACCGGGAAGGATCGACCCAGAAAGGTCGAAACGGAAGGATCGATACGGCCATCGACGGACCGCGCAGAACCTTCAGGAGAAATTTTCGATAATTAGCTTGCAGTCACTCTGCGCGCCCCCCTACTCTCGGTTGCGTCCCCCTGGTTGGCATGGCCACGTGGTCAGCGACAACCGGTCGGACACCGTCAAGCAGTCAGACCGCAGCCATTGCGCTGCCCGCCTCTCCGGCACGACGAGGCCAGCACAGACGAGGAGGTGCCACGTGAACAACCCGAAGATGACCAACGGTTGGCATGGCACCCTCGTCGCGAACCTCGAGACGATCGGTGGCTCTGCCACCGTCACGGCGCGCCTGCGCCGTCGGCGCGACGCCTTCTTTGGCGTTGTCGCCACCGTCGGCCCGGAGTGGAGCAGCTGACCTAGAGCCTGCGCTCTCACACCTCCCGGCCACGGAACTGCCCGAAATTGGGCGGTATTTCCGTGGCTTTGGTGTATCTACCGGACCGGCCCAGCCCTCAGCCTTCATGCCGGGCCCGCCAGGTTCGGTTGACCACCATTGATTGATCTCACGGAGGTGAGACACCAGTGATGCAATTGCTCGAACATCCATCCGAAACCCTCGTCATCGACGATCTGCCGTGTCATACGGGCGATCCCGACCTGTTCTTCGCTGAGCGTCCCGACGACTTGGAAAAGGCCAAGGTGCTCTGCCTCGAGTGCCCGATCCGGTCTGCCTGCCTGGCCGGTGCGCTCGAGCGCGGCGAACCGTGGGGTGTGTGGGGTGGCGAGATCCTCGACCACGGAGTGGTGATCGCCCGCAAGCGGCCCCGAGGTCGTCCGCGCAAGATCGCCGCATGAGCACCGTGACGTCATGACCATCGCATCCGCCATCAGGCATCGAATGTGCGTTGCCGACCGACATCGTTCAGGAATTCACCACTCTCTACTGCAGCGCTACGAACATCGTTTCAGTGCCAGAGATCTCGACTACCACGACGACACACTTCTCCTGGCCACTGGCCGGGCCTTTCAACGGAGGCAATGCGATGAGTATGAGCATCGAAGATCTGGCACGTGATCGCGTGCGCCAGATCCGCGCGGACAGCGAGGTGGCGCGTCAGGTGCGTCGCGCGAAGGCGGCCAGCAAGGCCGCATCGCGAGGCTGACCATCAGGTGTGGACGGGCCCGCTCCGGCCCCCGCACCGCATCGCCCGCCACGCGTCCATTCATCAGGCCCCGACCGGTTTGCTCCCGCAGCCGGTCGGGGCCTGATGGCGTTCACTGCCCGGCGGCGGCCCGATAGGCTGCTGTCGTGAATCCTGCGGGGGTGAATCCTGCGGGTACGCCGCGGTCGGTGAGTTGTTCGATGTGCGGCGCGGTCGAGGCAACCCCGCCGCTCACCTGGATGGTCGAGATCGACCCGCGCCGGGGCGAGGTCCGGTTCTGCCAGCGCTGCGCCCGGGACAACATCCGAGCGATCGAGTCCAAGCTCGACCCGGAATGGTGGTGATCAGGACCCGGGGATGGTGGTGATCAGGACGGGGGTGCCTCGTCGTCGGCGAAGCCCGGGAGGTAGCGGGTGACGATGTCCCGGAACGGGGCATGGGCGTCGAGCTGACAGAGCACCCCGATCGACCCGATGGTCACCCGATGGATCAGCAGGTAGGACGGCGGCAGGCTGAGCCGGCGGGCCATCTTGGATTCGGCGCTGGAGAAGTTGCTCATCCGCGCCGCCTGTTCCTGCATCCAGGCGCGAGTGAAGTGGAAGGTCTTGTGGCGCAGCGGCTCCACGAACGGCACCACGTAGTCCATCAGCAGCTCGGGATCCGGATCGAAATCGGCCGGCACGAATCCCTCGGCCCGCAGCAGGGTGAGCACCTCTTCGGCTTGTCCGGCCAGCGCCAGCCGGGTGACGTGCCCGATGATCTCCGGGGTGCCGTCCGGCAGCCGGGCCACCGAGCCGAAGTCGATGACCGCCAGGCGATGGTCCGGCGTGAGCATGTAATTGCCGGGATGCGGATCGGCGTGCAGCAGGCCGACCCGGGCGGGTCCGGCGAAATGCAGCTCGGTCAGCAGGCTGCCCGCACGGTCGCGCTGCCGCTTCGATCCGGACCGGATGATGCTGCCGAGCGACAGCCCGTCCACCCATTCGGAGACGATCACCTTGGGGGCGCTGGCGACCACTCTGGGGACGGCGAAGTTCTCGTCATCGGCGTAGGCCGACGCGAACGCACGCTGGTTGTCCGCCTCGACCGCGTAGTCGAGCTCCTCGAGGATCCGGTCGCGGAGCTCGGCGATCAGCGGTTTCATCTGAATCCCGGGCACCACCATGTTGAGCAGCGGCGCCACCCGGTTCAGCTGGTCCAGGTCGGCCTTCAGGGCGACGTCCGCGCCGGGGTACTGGATCTTGACGGCAACCTCGCGACCGTCCTTCCAGATCGCCTTGTGCACCTGACCGATACTCGCGGCGGCCGCCGCTTCGTCATCGAACTCGCGGAAGCGGGACCGCCATCCGGTGCCGAACTGCTCGGCCAGCATCCGGTGCACGGTGGACGCGGCCATCGGCGGCGCGGCGTTCTGCAGCTTGCTCAGCGCCTCCCGATATGGCGCCGCGTACTCGTCGGGGATGGCCGCCTCGTAAATGCTCAGGGCCTGGCCGAATTTCATCGCCCCGCCCTTGAGCGTGCCCAGCACCTCGAAGACCTGCTCGGCGGTGCGGCGTTGCATCGCGGTCGAGATCTCGTCCCGGTTGCCGCCCACCAGTCGCTGGCCAAGGCCAAGCGTCGCTCGACCGGCGGCGGACAGTGGCAGGCTGGCCAGGCGCGCCGTCCTGGTGATGGCGCCTCGGGGGATGTCGGACACCTGACCATTGTGACCCAGGCCGGCGCGGGCCCTTCGTCATTTGCTGTGCGGCGGCCCGCGCGGCGCCCGCCCGCCTGCAGGTCGGCAGCACGCTGGGCCGAAAGTGCTTGCCGGGCAGCGATTGTGGCTGGTTCGAGCAACGAGCCAGATCAACCATGGCAGCCGCAGTCCGGGTGCAGAGGCCACGTCCTGCGGCGGGGGCCGACGTCGCCGGACGCCCATTCCAGCGTGCCGCCGATGCTGACCGGAGGGGTGGCACCGTCCAGATACTCGAGGACCTGCCCGACCGCGAGGGCCGCGGCGGCGGCGTTCAGAAATGCCGGGGCCTCGGCCGGGTGCTCGGCGAGTGTCCTGGCCACGGCGGGCCACCCGGGGTCCGCCTCGGCGCGGTACCGGTGGGCGCAGGACAGGCAACTCGACCGCCCCGGGAGCACCAGTGGCCCCACGACGGCACGGACCGCGCCGGCCTGCACGGCCAGGTGCGCGATCCCGTCGCGGGACAGCGACGCCGCGACACCCAGGTCCGGGGTGGTGCGGCCGGCCAGCACCACGACGTCCGGACACTGATGGGCCGCGGGTGCCTGGACCTTGATGCTTGGGGACACCCGGCGCAGCTGAGCGGCGACATCGGTGCTGTCCCGCAGGGCGGACGACGTCCCGCGGACTGCGTTCCGTCCGGACGCTCGGTCAGCCTGATGATGGACGTGCCCGACACCTGCCGAGGCGAGGCCGATCGCGATGGCGATGGCGGGAGTCGAACTGCCCCGGATGACGACCACCGAGTCGTCCCTGGCCTGCAGAATCCGCTCGGCGGATCGTGCACCGTAGCGATGGGCGAGTGCACTGCGTTCGGTGTTCAGCCGGCTGCCGGTCTTGCGCGGCGGCCGGTGGCCGCTGTCGGTGCCGGTGTGGACGTCGATGCCCGCGTCGACCAGCAGGTCGAGAGCCAGCAGCCGGGCCAGCAGGTCGTGCCACACGAGCGGATCGCCGTCGTGATCGCTGATGACCTGTCCCGCCGCGCGGCGACCGTCCAGCTGACGCAGCAGGCTGAGTGATTCGGTAGGTGCATTCCGCAGCACGACCGTCCGTGGCGGGTCGGTGCCGATCTGGATGGAGTCGTGGTCGCGCACGATGAGGCGGACGCCGTGCAGCAGGCCGTACCGCCGGGAGAGGTCGATACGGAGAGCGGTGCTGCGCTCGGTCATGGTGGTCACCCCCGACGAGCAGAGTGCCTCATCGACCGGGGTGACCACCGAGTTATCCACATTTTCGCGGGCGATCAGGCCTTGCCGAGAATCCTGTTCATCTTGGTACCGCAGACCGGGCAGGTGCCTTTGGCCATGCGCCGGCCGTTGGTCTCGGCGACCTCGCCCTCGAAGTCTCGCTTTTCCTTACATTTCACGCAGTACCCGTTGTACGTCTCGGCCATCGCTCGTTCCTCTCGTCAGGGAGTGACGTCCCGGAAGGACGATGCACCCGTTGCGCGGCGCGCGCCTGGACCCGCCAGGAGCGACAACAGCGCTCACCGTACCGGTCAGCGGGGCGTACACCGCGGATTCGGCTGCAGGCGCACTGGCTGGTGTCGCCGTCACAGCCACTTCTCCGCGGTGGACATCGTCTCAGAGCCGTCCTGAGAGGTGGCCGCCGAGGACCGGCCGGAGCGCTGTTGCGGCGGATGCGAAACTGTCGCGATGAGCTACCTCGCCGCCGACGACCGGTACGAACAACTGCCCTATCGGAGGGTCGGCCGCAGCGGCCTGCAGTTGCCTGCGGTGTCCCTTGGGCTGTGGCAGAACTTCGGGGACCTGGACCCGCTGGACCGTCAGCGGGCGGTCCTGCGCCGGGCGTTCGACCTGGGCGTCACGCACTTCGATCTGGCCAACAACTACGGCCCGCCGTACGGCTCGGCCGAGATCAACTTCGGCCGGCTGTTGGCCGAGGACTTCCGGCCGTACCGCGACGAACTGGTGATCTCCACCAAGGCCGGCTACGACATGTGGCCCGGCCCGTACGGCGACGGGGGTTCCCGCAAGTACCTGCTCGCCTCGCTGGACGCCTCGCTGCAGCGGATGGGTCTGGAGTACGTCGACATTTTCTATTCGCACCGCGCCGACCCGGAGACCCCGCTGGAAGAAACCATGGGAGCCCTGCACACTGCGGTCACCTCCGGCCGCGCGCTGTACGCCGGGATCTCCTCGTACTCGCCGGAGCGCACGGAGCGCGCAGCGGCGATCCTGGCCGACCTCGGCACGCCCCTGCTGATCCACCAGCCGTCGTACTCGATGCTCAATCGCTGGGTCGAGGACGGGCTGCTGGGCACTCTGGGCGAGCTCGGCGTCGGGTGCATCGCCTTTTCGCCCCTCGCGCAGGGCATGTTGACCGACCGCTACCTGAA
>DASQFG010000138.1:0-1778 GCA_035633315.1 Nakamurella sp.
CGTTCGGTCGCGACGCAGCGGTCGTATGCGATGGATTTGTTGCGGTGGTTCCGGTTCGGGTGGGCGGTCGGCGTTGCGTGGGATCAGGCCACCCGGGTCGAGGCCCGGGATTTCTGCCGGTGGATAGCGTTGCGTGTCAAGCCTTCTCGCGGTGGGAGCGGTGGCCGCCCGGAGAAGGGCACGCCGAACCCGGTGACCGGGAGGTCCGGCCCGGGTAAGGGCTATGCGGTCGCGACGAGGGCGCATTCGGAGACGGTGCTGCGGGTGTTTTACGACTTCCACCGCGACGCGGGGTCCGGGCCGATGGTGAACCCGTTCCCGTTGTCCCGGGATCGTCGGGGTGGCCGGGCAAACGCGCATCACAATCCGATGGATCAGTTCCGGGACGACCGGGCGGGGCTGTATCGGCCGCGCCCGGTCCGGCGGGTTCCGCGGTGCATTCCGGACGAGATGTTCAACCGGGTGTTCGCCGAGTTGGGTTGCGACCGGGATCGGGCGTTGGTCGCGTTGTGGGTGTCAACGGCGGCGCGGGCGTCCGAGTTGCTCGGGATGTGTTGCGGTGACGTCGATCCGGGGCAGCAGTTGGTGACGGTGATCAGGAAGGGATCGCGAGCCGTGCAGCAGCTCCCGGCGTCGCCGGACGCGTTCGTGTGGTTGCGGCTCTACCAGTCCGGGTTGGCCGGGGCGGTGCCGCTGGGGCGGGACGATCCGCTGTGGGTGACCCGGCGGCGCCCGTTCCGGCCGTTGACGTATCACGCCGCGCGGGCGATGTTTTCTGGTGCGACCGCCGCGCTGGGCGCGAATTGGACGCTGCATGATCTGCGGCACACGGCTGCCTACCGGATGGCGCGTGATCCGTTGTTGCCGTTGACCGACGTGCAGTGGGTGCTCGGTCATGCTCATCTCTCGACGACCCAGTTGTATCTGACGCCGATGCCGGCCGACGTGATCGCCGGCGTGCTGGCGCATCATCGACGCGGCCGACCGGGCGCCGTGGGCGATCCCGTTGGCGGGGTCGATGGTGCGACCGGGTCGGCACCACTCACCGCGGCGGCGAGCATGTATCGGCAGGACTCGCTGGACGTGTTGTTCGGTCGGCGGCCGTGATGGGCGCGACCCTGACGGTGGACCCCAACGCGCAGACCACGGCAGCGCTCGAGGCGCGGATCGGCCCCGACATGCGGCAGCTGTGGCGGCAGTTCCCGCCCCGACCGGCGGTGCCGTCCTGGCCGACGACCGAACAGGACCGCGAGGGGTTGTTGGCCCGACTGCTCGACGCCCCGTTCGCGGGCGCCGACGCGGCCGGCGGTCCGCGGCGTCGTACTGGGCTGCTCCGGCTGCTGGACTGGTTGTCCTGCCACCCCGGCCGGACGTGGCAGCAGCGGTGGGTGGCCAGCGGCGCCGACGACAGCGGCAACGCCGACTGGTGGCGGCCGATGCAGGCCCGGCTACGTCCGCTGAACCCGCAGGGCGGGGTGTCGTTGGCGAGTAATCTGCGGGTCTGCGCGGTGCTGCTGGTCTGCGCCGACGCGATCCGCCCGAGCCTGGGCTGGATGCTGACCCCACGGGCTCCGCAGAACCTCGTCGCGTTGATGACAGCGACCCGGGACCCGGCCGGGTTCGCCGAACTCACCGCACGGTGCGAGGCCACCTCGGCGGGACGGACGATGAAAACCGTTGCGCTGCGCCGCGCTGCGACCATCCTCGCGGTCAAGGGCGGCACCCTGAGCGATATCACCGTCGGGGACTGCCTGGAATTGTCCGTCGCGGTCGACGGC
>DASQFG010000139.1:0-1606 GCA_035633315.1 Nakamurella sp.
CTGCGCTGGTGGCCCCGGTTGCTGCCTGGTCTCGCGGCCAGTGCCACGCACGGGGTGATCCGCACGGCGCATGCGGTGCGCTCGTTGCAGGCAGCCGGCAACCATCAGGACCCGCTGCTGATCGACGAACTCGCGCAGGGGTTGGCGTACTGGGCGGCCCGGTATCAACCCCTTCCGGGCGATCCCGGTCTGGCCGGGGGGTTGGACGCTGTGGCGGCCACGAGCGCGCTGCCGCGGCTCGATCCGGCGGTGCCCTCGATCGGGCCGGGTGTGGGCGGCCGATTGCGCTCGCTGGTCCTTCTCGATGGTTTCGGTGGCAGCCTGGACGGCTGGGGCGCGCCGTTGGGACCCGACGCCGCGTTGGACGGGTTGATCGCCGCGGGCGCGCGGGTGTTGGCCGCGCGCGACGACGCGCCGATCGCCTTCTGCCACGCCGTCACCGCGCCGGCCGCGGTCCGGCTGATGCTGCCCGAGCTTCCGCCTGACCTGCAGGTGCGCAGCGTAGCGGCGGCCTGGCAGGCGGTCGGCGGGATCGTCGCGGCCTTTGCGGCCCCGCGCATCGATGAGGAAGCGCAGGCGGTCGATGCCGACCCCGACGCGTTGCTCGGCGAACTGGGGCCAAGGGCCGTGGAGCACGGGGACGAGCACGTGATCAAATTGGCCGAAGCAGCGATGCGCGAGTACGCACGAACCGGCGACACCACGTTGCTAGTGGCGGCCGATCGATTCCGCGAGCGCGTCTGACGGCCGGCCGGCGCGCCGGGCCCTACCCGCGGGGCCGCTTCTCGGCAACGCCCTTGAAGAAGGTGTAGCAGAAGACGCCGTCAGGTTGGGTCGTCCGGCGCAGCGCGAGGATGCCGGCGTCGAAGGTCTCGGGGTCCGTCAGCCCCGCGTCGATCGCCTGCTGACGGACGCCCTCAACCATCGCGGTGAACGTCTTGCGGGTGAAGCCGTCGACGAGAGCCGGCCGGCCCGAGTCGACGTAGACCGTGCGGGGCGAGACGTGGACGGCGTCGAAGCCGGCCGCGACCAGCAGCGGATAGACCTGGCGGCCGACGAGCGCGTTTCCGCCGGCCAGCGCCTGCAGCTGGACCTGACAGTGGATCGCGGCGCGGGCAGCGGCGCTGTCGGGGTGAAAATAGGCGGACCCGTGATCGCCCTCGATGACGGTGATCGTGCCGCCCGGACGCAGCAGAGCCCCGAGTTGGGTCAATGCCTCGACCGGTCGCGGCAGGTGCTCCAACACGAAACACACGAAGACGTGATCGAACGATCCGTCGGCGAAAGGCGACGCGTGGATATCGGCTTGCCGGAACTCCACGTTCCGCAAGCCGGCGTCGTCCGCCCTCCGCTGGGCCTGGGCCAAGGACCCCGCCGAAACATCGATCGAGATGAATCTGGCATCCGGACTCCGCTCGGCCAGAGTCACCGTTTGGGCTCCCACCCCGCACCCGGCTTCGAGCACCAGACTGCCGGCGGGGTAGGCGGTGTCCGCATGCAACAGGTCGACGAGCGTGCCGGCCTGGTCCGCCAGCCGTGAGTTCTCGTCATGGTCATAGCCGTGCACATACCCCT
Source organism: Nakamurella sp. (assembly GCA_035633315.1). Taxonomy (GTDB): domain Bacteria; phylum Actinomycetota; class Actinomycetes; order Mycobacteriales; family Nakamurellaceae; genus Nakamurella. Next base: position 1,576 of record DASQFG010000139.1, read on the forward strand.
GGGTCATGAGCATCACGAAAGCACATGACCG
>DASQFG010000140.1:0-3283 GCA_035633315.1 Nakamurella sp.
CGCTGGGACCGCTGCTGGGGATCGTCGGCGGTCTACTGATCGCGGCGGCCGGCGGATTGATCGTCGCCGGGCGCGGGGCCCGCCGGATGAGCTCCCGGTACGAACCGCCACGATCGGCGGACACCGCCGCGCGCCCCGAGCGGGCCGGCCCGACCGCCGGCCGGACCACTGAGGGAGACCGGAGCACCGAGGACTGGTGGAGAGCCATGGACGCCGGATCGGACCCCACCGAGGGCCCCGGGGCCGGGCCGGATTCGGCGCCGGGAGACCAGTGACATGCCGGTCAGGAGGACACACTCCGGGCGGCTACCATGACGCAGAGCACATCGCGCATTTGAGAGCGGCCGACCGGTAAGGCGGCTCCGTTGCTCACGGGAAGCAACGGTCGACGTGCCTGGCGGAGGGTTGACGCGGCGCAGGGGCAGACGAGGAGGCAACCGGGTGAACGTGCTGGACGCGATCCTCACCGGTGTCCGCGAGGATCTCGCCGCGCGTGAAGCGTCGATCCCGCTGGCTCAGATCAAGGCCAGGGCAGCGCGGGCCCCCGCCCCCCGCGACGTGCTGCACGTGCTGCGCGAACCGGGCGTCGGCGTCATCGCGGAAGTGAAGCGCGCCAGCCCCTCCCGCGGCGCGCTCGCCGACATCGGCGACCCAGCAGCACTTGCCAGGCTGTATGCCGAGGGCGGCGCCCGGATCATCTCCGTGCTCACCGAGGGACGGCGCTTCGGCGGGTCCCTCGACGATCTTGACGCGGTCCGTGCCGCGGTCGACATCCCTGTGCTGCGCAAGGATTTCATCGTCAGCCCGTACCAGGTGCACGAGGCGAGAGCGCACGGCGCGGACATCGTGCTGCTTATTGTCGCGGCGCTGGAACAGAACGTGCTGCACGGCCTGCTGGAGCGGATCGAATCGCTGGGCATGACGGCGCTGGTCGAGGTGCACACCGAGGCGGAGGCCGACCGGGCGCTGTCCGCCGGGGCCAGGGTGATCGGCGTCAACGCGCGCGACCTGACCAGCCTCACCGTCGACCGGGACGCCTTCGCGCGCATCGCGCCCGGCCTGCCCAGCGGAGTGGTGACGGTCGCCGAATCCGGCGTGCGTGGCCCGTCCGACCTGCTCGCCTACGCCGGGGCGGGAGCCGATGCGGTGCTCGTCGGCGAGGGACTGGTGACCAGCCGTGACCCACGCGCGGCGGTCGCCGAACTCGTCACGGCGGGGTCGCACCCTTCCTGCCCGCGGCCGGCCCGCTGAGGCCCGCTGAGTCCGTGCCGGCACGGGACTACCGGGATCGGGCATCGGACCGGGAACCCACGCCTGTTCGGAGCCGAGTCCTGCCGCGGGAACAATGGAACCGCGAACAATGGAACCGAGCCCGGAGAGATCGAGGGCGCCAGCAAGTGCTGAACCGACCGTGCCCGGCCGTGCGGAGTTGACCTGAGATGTCTGGAGATCCAGTGCCCGTTCGCAGTGCCGCCCAGCCACCGGCGACCCAGCCACCGGCGACCCAGCCACCGGCCACCCAGCCACCGGCCACCCAGTCGTCGGGCATCCGGCCGCCCGCGCCCCGACAGTCCCCGACCATCCGTGACGCGGGAGCGGCGCAGGTTCCGGCGCCACGCCCGGACGGGTTGCCGCGTCCGTCGGACGGCCTGGCGGGCACCGCGCACGACCCCGACGAGCGCGGCTACTTCGGCTCGTTCGGCGGCCGGTGGCTGCCGGAGGCGCTGGTCTCGGCACTGGACGAGGTGGCGGAGAGCTACCGCAAGGCCCGCATCGACCCGGACTTCCTGGCCGAGCTCGATCGGCTGGCGGCGACCTACGCGGGCCGGCCCAGCCCGCTGACCGACGCCGTGCGGCTCACCGAGCAGATCGGTGGCGCGCGCATCCTGCTCAAGCGCGAGGACCTCAACCACACCGGTAGCCACAAGATCAACAACGTGCTCGGCCAGGCGCTGCTGGCCAAGCGGATGGGCAAGACCAGGCTCATCGCGGAGACCGGCGCGGGGCAGCACGGCGTGGCCACCGCGACCGCCGCGGCGCTACTCGGGCTGGACTGCTGCATCTACATGGGCAGGGTCGACACCGAGCGGCAGGCGCTGAACGTCGCCCGGATGCGCTTGCTGGGGTCAGAGGTGATAGCGGTCGAGTCGGGTTCGGCCACTCTGAAGGACGCCATCAACGAGGCCTTCCGCGACTGGGTGGCCTCGGTGGAGAACACCTTCTATCTCTTCGGCACCGTCGGCGGCCCGCACCCGTTCCCGGTGATCGTGCGGGACTTCCAGCGGATCATCGGGCTGGAGGCCAGGGCGCAGGTGCTCGAGCTGACCGGCCGGTTGCCCGATGTGGTCGCGGCCTGCGTGGGCGGCGGGTCGAACGCGATCGGCGTCTTTCATGCCTTCCTGGATGATCCCGGTGTGCGCCTGGTCGGCCTGGAGGCCGGCGGCGACGGCATCGACACCGGCCGGCACGCCGCGACGATCAGCGGCGGCACCGTCGGCGTGCTGCACGGCGCCCGCTCGTTCCTGCTGCAGGACGTGGACGGCCAGATCGTCGAGTCGCACTCCATCTCCGCCGGGCTGGACTACCCGGGCGTCGGACCGGAACACGCGCACCTGGCCGAGATCCACCGCGCCGAGTACCGGCCGATCACCGACACCCAGGCGATGGACGCGTTCGCCCTGCTGTCCCGCACCGAGGGCATCATCCCGGCGATCGAGTCCGCGCACGCAGTGGCCGGCGGGGTGGACCTTGCCAGAGAATTGGGCGCTGCGATCGGGTCCGAAGCGATTGTGTTGATCAACGTGTCGGGCCGCGGCGACAAGGACATGGAGACCGCGATGCGCTGGTTCGATCTCGGCGAACCGGGGGAGACCCGCTCGTGACGAACCTGGACCTGCTGTTCGCCACCACCCGGTCGCAGGGCCGCGCCGCGCTGATCGGCTACCTGCCCGCCGGCTACCCGACGGTCGACGGCTCGATCGAACTGCTGACCGCGATGATCGACGGCGGCTGCGACCTGATCGAGGTCGGCATGCCGTTCTCCGACCCGGTGCTGGATGGCCCGGTCATCCAGCACGCCGCGCAGACCGCGCTGGCCGCCGGGTTCCACACCGCCGACCTGTTCCGGGTGGTCGCCGGGGTCACCGCCGCGGGCGGGCCGGCCGTGGTGATGACGTACTTCAATCCGGTGCTGGCCTACGGCGTGGAGAACTTCGCCCGCGACGTGGCCGCGGCCGGCGGGTCCGGCGTGATCACCCCGGACCTGATCGTCGACGAGGCCCGC
>DASQFG010000141.1:0-1887 GCA_035633315.1 Nakamurella sp.
TCGACCTTTCCAGGGCGCAAGGGTAGGTGGGAGGGCTGATGCCGCGGGTATCACCGGCGCGGTGGGAGGCGGGGTGTCCGCCACCCGGTCCCGCCGGGACCTGGCCGGTATCGCGTCCCCCACGCACAGCTCGGATTTGCGTCCGCCCAGACTCGGCGAGACGCTCTCCTCGAGGACGTCGCGATGGCGCCATCCGTACTCGCCGAGCTCTTCTCGATTGACCGTTCCACTGTGTGTCGTAGCCTGAGACGGGTGAGCCGGCCGTTGGTGGTGTGGGATCCGCGGATGCTCGGCTACGACTTCGGTGGTCACCATCCCCTGCATCCACTGCGTTGGGAGTTGACCTGGCTGCTTTCCCGGACTTTGGGCGTCATCGACGGTTTCGAGGTGTTCGCGCCGGGCCCGGCCGACGCCCAGACCCTGGGCCTGGTGCACACCGCTGGCTACATCGATGCGGTCCGCCGTGCCTCGAGACCGGGCTTCCCCTTCTCGGTCGGGCATGGGCTGGGCACCCCGGACAATCCGATTTTCCCGGGCATGCACGACACGGCGGCGTTGATCGCCGGGGGATCGGTGGCCGCGGCGCGGGCGATCGCCCGCGGTGAGGTCGATCGCGCGGTCAACTTCTTCGGCGGGCTGCACCACGCGATGGCCGACCACGCCTCGGGTTTTTGCGTGTACAACGACGCCGCGCTGGCCATCGCCGCGTTGCTGCAGGCCGGGGTGCGCAGGGTCGGGTACGTGGACGTCGACGTGCATCACGGCGACGGCGCGCAGGCCGCGTTTTACGACGACCCGCGGGTACTGACAGTGTCCATCCACCAGAGCCCACTGTCGCTGTTCCCGGGCACGGGCTACCCGACCGAGTGCGGGCACGGTGCGGCGCAGGGCACGTCGGTGAACATCGCGGTGCCCGCGGGCACGCCGGATGCGTCGTGGTTGCGGGCCTTTCATGCGGTGGTGCCCGGGGTGGTGCGCGCGTTCCGGCCGGAGGTGTTGGTCACTCAGCACGGTGCGGACTCGCACCGGGAGGATCCGTTGGCCGAGCTGAACCTGACCGTCGACGGTCATCGAACGTCGTATGTGGCGTTGCGGGAGCTGGCCGAGGCCGTGACCGGCGGCAGGTGGCTCGCGCTGGGCGGCGGCGGGTATTCACTGGTGCGGGTGGTGCCGCGGTCGTGGACGCACCTGCTGGCGATCGTGTCCGGTCATGACATCGACCCGGCCACGCCGCTGCCCGAGGAGTGGATGGCGCGGGCCGGCGCGGCCCGTCCCGGGATTGCCCTGCCGGTCGACATGTCCGACGGGGTGCCGAATCCGGTGACCTTCCAGCCCTGGGAGGGGACGGTCGAGTTGGCCGTGGACCGCGCCATCCAGGACACTCGCAGCATCATCTACCCGCTGCACGGGCTGGACCCCTACGACCCCCGCGACTAAACCCCACCCGCCGCCGCCCGCGCCGCCCGGGTGAGGCCGATGGGGCGAACTCCGGCGGCCCGGCCTATTGGCCGCGCGGTGACCACACGTCGGGCCCGTCCCGAAACACCTTTGTGCCGCTCGCCGTGTCCGACGGTGTGCCGCACCATCGAGCCGGTGCAGGGATGATGATGTGATGCTGCAAGTCCTGTTGGCGCGGTCGACGGGCCATCGACGTCCCGCCCAGGGCTGAAAAGGTCCAGCGACCGCCCGCGCGACGAGCACGCCGCCGCCCACTGCCGATGTCGAGGCCCTGCTGGTCCGGGTCGAATCCACAGCCCCAGGAGGTGCGTTCGTGGCCGCTGCGTCGATCGCCGGGTACCCGCTGCAGTGGGAGGCCGACGTGCTGCTCGCCGACGGCGGCGTCGCGCACCTGCGGCCCTCGGGTCCGGCGGACACCGAGGCGATCCG
>DASQFG010000142.1:0-2527 GCA_035633315.1 Nakamurella sp.
GAGCCGAGCCGGGCCCGCCTCGCCCGCCCCGCGAGCCAGGACTCGCTCGTCACCAGGATCAGGCAGCAGGCCACCAGCACGACGGCCAGCATGTTGGCCGCGGCGCTGGCGAAGCTCGACGAGTACTGGTCGTAGATCGCGGTGGTGAAGGTGGAGAACCGCAGCATGCTGAACGCACCGAACTCCGACAGGCAGTGCAGCCCGACCAGCATCGCGCCGCCCAGGATGGCGGGACGGAGTTGGGGGAGCACCACCCGGCCGAACACCGCGCGAGGCCGCAGCCCCAGCGTCCTGGCTTGTTCCTCCCACGCCGGGTCCAGCCCGCGCAACGCCGCGGCGACCGGCAGGTAGACGAACGGGAAGTAGGCCAGCGTCATGATCAGCGTCGCGCCGAACAGCCCGTCGATCCCGGGGAACACCGACACCCAGCCGTAGCTGGTGACGAACGCCGGGATGGCCAGCGGAGCGACCAGCAGTGGACCCCAGACCCGGTAGCCGGCCACCCGCAGCCGCTCCACCAGGTAGGCAGCGGCGGTGCCGAGCACCGCCGTCGCCGAGCAGGACAGCATCACCAGCAATCCGGTGTTGACCAGCAGCTCGCCGACCCTTGCCCGGAACACCAAGCGCTGCACCGTGTCCCACCCGGCGGTCAGGGTGGACACCACGATGAAGCCGAGCGGGATCAGGCACAGCGCGGTGACCGCCAGCGCCATCACCAACAGGAACGTGGGTGGCCGCGAGTCGCGGGCGGCGGACCGGCCGGCGGACCGACCGGGGGGGACCGGGCGTACGGCGGAGACCCGGTCGGTGGGCGTCGTGCCCGTCCCGACCGGGTCGCCCTGCATCGTCTGGCTCAGATCAGGCCTGCCTGCGTCATCAGGTCGGCGACCTCCGGACCGTTCAGGCTGGCCGGATCGATCGTCGGCGGTTGCAATTGGGTGATCGGCTTGAGCGCCGGGTTGGCGGCCACGTCACTGCCGATCGGGTATTCCAGAACAGTGTCCGCGACGACCTGCTGGCCCGCCTTGCTGGTGATGAACTTCAGGAACTGCTGGGCCTGCTGCTGCTTGGTGCTGGACGCCAACACGCCGCCACCGGACACACTCAAGAATGCACCGGGATCCTGATCGCCCCAGAACAGCAGCTTGGTCTTGTTACTGTTCTCACCGGTCTTTGCCTGGTCGACGTACCAGTAATAGTGATAAATCACACCACCGGGGATCTCCCCGGCGTTGACCGCCTTCATCACCGTGTTGTTGCCCTTGTAGATCTTTGCGTTCGTCTTCATTGCGTCCAGCCACGACGAGGTCGCATCGGAGCCCTTGAGCTCCAGGATCGCGCTGACGATGGCCTGGAAGTCCGCGCCGCCGGCCGAGGCCGCCCACCGGCCCTCCCACGCCGGGTCCTGCAGATCCATGATCGACTTCGGCAGGTCCGCCTCCGCCAGCTGGTCGGTGTTGTAGGCGAACACCGTCGAGCGCGCCGCGATGCCCACCCAGTTCCCGGTGGAGGGGTTGAACTGCGAGGGCACCGCAGCGGTGGTCGCCGCATCCACCGGAGCGAACAGGCCCGCTTGCTCGACAATGTTCATTCCCGGCGAGTTCTCGGTGAGGAAGACGTCGGCCGGCGATCCGGAGCCCTCAGCGACGATCTGGTTGGCCAGCTCGTTGTCGCTGCCGTTGCGCATCTCGACCGCGATGCCGGTTTCCTTGGTGAACTCGTCCGCCCACGCCTGGGTGAGGTCCTCGTGCTGGGCGTTGTAGACGACGATGCCGCCGGTCCCGGTGCCCACCAGCTCCTCTGTGCCGCCCGCAACGGATGACGGACTCGACGCCGCCGCCGAGTCGGCGCCGGACGCACCCGTGCTGGTCGAACCCGCGCCGGTCGAACCCGCGCCGGTCGGGGCCGCGCCGGACGTGGTGCTGCCGGAACTGCACGCGGCGAGCAGGGCCACGGCGGCGGCCGCCAATGCGGCGAGTCGCAGGGGCCGGGGACGTCGGGTCACAGTGGTTCTCCTCGGGACAGTGATCACGGTGGCGTGAGCCAGGTCAGATAGGTAAGGCTGGCCTATTAGAACACGGCCGAGGCGGCGGGGTGGCGGGCGAGTGCCAGCCGCGGGCGTGTTCCGCTCAGTGGTGCGTCCGCCCGTCCGCCCGTCCGCCCGTCCACACCGCCGCGCGTCAGCGGGCTGCGCGAATTCCCGGGGTCAGCGCCCGGGCTTCGGCCTGGGCAGCGACAGCAACGCGTTCTCCACGACCTCGGTCAGCGCCGGATGGATCCAGTACTGCCCGCGGGCGACCTCGTGCGCCCGATGTCCGAACGACATCGCCTGGATCAGGGGTTGGATCACCGTCGCCGCCTCCGGGCCGATGACGTGGGCGCCCAGCAAGAGGCCGGTGTCGGGATCGGCCAGCACCTTGACGAAACCGCTGGTGTCCTCCCGCGCCCAACCCGCGGCGATCCCCGAGTAGTCCCGCCGCCCGGTGACGTACGGGATCCCGCGGCGCTGCGCCTCCTGCTCGGTCAG
>DASQFG010000143.1:0-3358 GCA_035633315.1 Nakamurella sp.
CTCCAGTACAGCTCCAGATTGGCCTTGCCCGACAGGTGGGGCAGGAACCCGGAGCCCTCGACGAAACTGCCGATCCGGGACAGGATCGCCGAGCCCGGTTCGACCTTGTGCCCGAAGACCCGGATCTCGCCTGCCGTCGGGGTGATCAGCCCCATCACCATGCGCAGCGTGGTGGTCTTGCCGGCGCCGTTCGGGCCCAGCAGACCCAGCACCTGGCCCGCCTCGACCCGGAAACCGACGTCGGTGACGGCAGCGACCCCGCCGGGGTACATCTTGCCGAGGCCGGTGATCGACAGCGGCACGTTCGTCAGCGCTGGATCGACGTCCGATCGGCGACGGCGGACCCGGCCGCCGAACACCAGCGCCAGCACGACGAGCGCCGCGAGCACGATCAACCCGACCAGCTGACCGACCGGGATCTCCGACGCTGACACCCGCACGCCACCGACCTCCGGTGTGGACAGCCCGTCGATCACCCCGGTGGTGGCTCCGGCCGCACCCGGTTGCGCCAGCGAGATCCGGTATGCCGCAGGCGTTGTCGGGCCGGCAAAGGCCTGGTCGGTGGTGGAAAGGCTCACCTCGACCGTCGAACCGGACTCGACCTGCAGTGCGGTGGCGGGCAGATCGACGGTCACCGTCACCGGCGACCCGTCGGCGGGCAGGTTCGTCAGCCTGATGGGTGCGACCGCCCCGCCGGCGAGCGTTCGGGTCCCGCCCTCGGACACCTTGGCCAGCGACGCGTACAGCACGGCGCCGTCATCGGCGGTGCTCGTCCCCGCTGAGCCCGCCGCGTTCGCCGCGCCCGGCGTCCCGGCAGCCCCGCCCGTGCTACCCGGCGCGGACGGCACCGGGATCGACGACACGGTCACCGTGATCCGCGGGGTGCCGGTGACGACCGTCAGTTCACCGAACGGCGCGGAAGCGAACCGGGCCGTCTGGCCGGGCAGCCCGCCCAGGAACGTGGACAGGGCGGTCGAGGCCAGGCTGGACAGACCGGGCAGCGTGGAGATCCCCGCCGGTGAGGCGCCGGGCGGGTTCACCACGAACTGCGGATCACCGCTCACCTGGACGGCCGTACGCGGTGTGCTCGACCCGTCCGTCAGGCCGGGGTACTCGGGCGCCTCCAGGGTCCGGCTGCGCGCGGAGCCGGTGTCGCTGACCGGCCCGTCGACGGTGTACTGGAAGGCGTTCGAGGGCACCGGGCCGAGGCCCGACAGGTAGTGCTGCAGCCAGGCGGTGATCCGGCCCTCGGTGGCCGCATCCGGCGAACCTCCGTCGTGGCCGCCGTTGTACCAGGTCATCGCCACCGTGGTGCCGTTCGCCGCGATCGCCCTGGCGTTCGCGTCCGACTGGTCCAATCCGAACAGCGTGTCCCGTTCACCCTGCACCAGCAGGGTCGGGGCCGTGATGGTGCCGGCGACGGCCTGCGGGCTGGACCTGGCCAGCAGGGCGGACAGCGCCGGGGTGATCCGCCCCGTCTGCGCCGCCTGCGAGTAGGCCGCGCACAGGTTGAGCATCATCCGCCCGCAACTGACCGACGCCGCGGCGGCCTCGAGACCCGGATCGGTCGCCCCGTCCGAACCCCCGCCCGAACCCCCTGCCGAGGCCCCCGCGGATCCTGAGGTCGTTCCGGTCGAGCTGTCACCGGCGGAGGGAGCCGGCGCCGCGGAGCTGGTGCTGCCGGTGCCGCCCCGACGCACGAACCCGCTGTCCCCGCTGTCGCCCTGCGCAACGCCATTGGCGGACAGCGCGGCCCCGGTCGTCACCGAGGCCATCAGCGTCGAGGCCCAGAACTTCTTGAACACGCCGTCGGCCACCCCGGTGGCCGCAGCGGGGGTGGCCGCGGCCAGGTCCTGCTCGGTCGCCTGGGCGTTCGGGAACAGCGCCTGCTCCAGGTTGTTCCAGGTGATCAGCGGCACCGCGGCATCCACCCGGGGATCGGTGCCGGCCAGCATCAGCGAGAGCGCTCCGCCGTAGGAGCCACCGGTCACCCCGACCCGGGGATCGTCGGGGCCGTCCAGCTGGACCTCGGGCTGCTGGGCCAGCCAGTCGACCACCGCGCGGGCGTCGGGGACCTCGTAATCCAGCGAGTCGAGCGCGATCTGGCCGGTCGAGGCGCCGAATCCGCGCGCCGAGTAGGCCACCGCCACAAACCCGTCGCCGGCCAACTGCTCCGCGTCGGCGGCCACCGACCTCTTCGACCCGCCGAAACCGTGGGCGATGATCACCGCGGGCGCGGGCGTGCTGGCCGGCAGGTAGACCGTGGCGTCCAGCACCACCGGATCGGCGACGCCGGGTCCGCCCGGCGCGCTGATCTGCACGTCCCGGCTGGCAATCGGTACGGGCGCCGGCGCCGGCCAGGCGATCCAGACAACAGCGGCGAACAGCGCCGCAACGACCACGAGAGCGGTGATCTTCCGCTGGCGGGTGCCGAGCATCCGCCGCAGGCGTGCATTCATGAAGTACTGGTCCGGGTGGATGTCGCTCCGAGCGCGCAGGGGGACGCGCTACGGGAAGTACCTCGCGCGGCCGGTGGGTGCCCGAGCCGGGCGCGAGCATGATCGATCATCACACCAGGGTGCCAGACGCGCGGACCTGCCCGTTCGAGCTCATTCGCGGGTGCTCTGCGACAGACCGGGTGAGGAGCGGGTGACAGGTCGACGTGAGGGATCGACAGCCGTCGAGCGGTGTTGAGCCAAGAAGTCCTGTGAAACTCCGCACGGACGTGGAGGGAGTACTCCCACTCGCGGTGGCGTCGTCAACTTTGTCAACGCGGTCCTTCAACGTTGCGGACCCGGTGCCGGCCTCGATTTCAACTAGCGCCTTCGAACAGCCAGATCGATGACAGGCGGCTCACCACGGAAATCGCGGCGGAACAGACCCTCCGGTGTTGTGTCGTATCCACCGCACCGGAGGAGTCTGTTGATATAGACGTGCCCTTGTGGGTACGGATCCGTGATCGTCGGCATTGCCGCGATCTTCACCACGAGCCGTCCAGGTCCGGCCGCTCGCGGCACCCGGCAGCAACGGTTCGACGCGATCCTGGACTGGTGGGCGCGGTACCTCCCGGTGCCGTCGGGCTCGCGACCGGCCTGAGGTCAGCGACCTCGGGTCAGCCGTCATCGATCCGGGTCGCCGTCGCGATCCAGCCGTTCGGCGCGGAGCTGGTCCAGGTGCCCGGTGGCGTCGTCCACCCGGCGGTCGAGCAGCGCTTCCTCCAGGTCGAGGTCGTATTCCAGTTCGCGGAGCACCTCCTCGGACAACGTGCCGGAGTTGCGCATGCTGACGAAGACGTCCCGCTCGATACCGACCAGTTCGTGGCGCCAGTCCGAGATCCTCGCCAACCGCGCGCCCGCGT
>DASQFG010000144.1:0-2326 GCA_035633315.1 Nakamurella sp.
GTGGCCGAGCCGGCGCAGATGGTAAGCAGCGGACAGCCCGCTCGGACCGGAACCGACGATGAGCACCCGTTTGCCGGTGGTCACCGCCGGCGGATCGAACTGCCAGCCCTGCTCGATCCCCGCGTCGCCCAGGAAACGCTCCACCGAATGGATGGACACCGCGCTGTCCAGATTCGCACGGTTACAGACGCTCTCGCACGGGTGATAGCACACCCGGCCATGGATCGCCGGGAACGGGTTGTTCGCGGTCAGTTCGCGCCACGCCTGCTCCGGATGGCCCGCGGTGGTGTGCGCCAGCCAGGCCTGGATGTTCTCACCCGCCGGACATCCCGCGTTGCACGGCGGCAGCAGGTCGACATACACCGGCCTCCGCTCGCGAACCGGGCCGGAGCGCGAAACACCATGCAACAGATCAGGTAGTGACGTCACGTCCTTCGAGCGATCTACCGCCCGGTCGCCGTTGACGGCGCGATCGAACTCCATGAGTCCTCCTCGGTCGATACCCGCGACCGGAAGACGGCCACGCTGCGGTCGCCTTCACTATGCTCAAGGCATCGGGTCAGAAATAGGGGCATTGGACTCTGTTTCTCGGTCGGTTTTCCACCGCACAGTGGTGACCGATCTGCCGTTGCGGGGCTCCGTGAGACAGAGATGTGTTCCAGATCATCAACTCACCGACGAACACCGAAATCTGTAGCCAGGCGGCATTGCTTGCGGCGCTGGCAGAGATCCAGGGTACTGCCGCGACCATGCGGGCCGTCAAGGAGGACACATGCGCCGCCCCGACCGACCCGCGGGTTGCGGGTTGCCGACCGGGGCCTGCCGATGACCCGACCGATGGTGATGTGGGATCGGCGCATGCTGGGCTACCACCACGGCGCGCATCACCCGATGGATCCGATCCGTTGGGAATTGACCTGGCAGCTGGCCGGATCACTGGGCGTACTGGACGATTTCCAGGTCGTCGCACCGAAGCCGGCCGACGCCGAAACCCTCGCCCTGGTGCACACCCTCGGCTACGTCGACGCAGTAAGGCGGGCATCGGCGAAGGGATTTCCTTTCTCGGTCGGGCATGGACTGGGCACCACGGACGATCCGATCTTCGCCGGGATGCACGACGCCGCGGCGCTGATCGCGGGTGGTTCGGTCACCGCCGCCCTGGCGATCGCCAGCGGCGAGGTCGATCGCGCGGTCAACTTCTGCGGTGGACTGCACCATGCCATGGCCGACTCCGCCTCGGGATTCTGCGTCTACAACGATGCTGCGCTCGCCATCGCCGCGCTGCTCGAGGCCGGGGTGCGCCGGGTCGCCTACGTCGACATCGACGCCCACCACGCGGACGGTGTGCAGGCCGCCTTCTATGCCGACCCCAGGGTGCTCACCGTTTCCATCCACCAGAGCCCGCTATCGCTCTTCCCAGGCACCGGCTTCGCCACGGAGTGCGGAGGAGGCGGGGCCGACGGCCTCTCGGTGAACATCGCGCTGCCCAGCGGAACCTCGGATGCCCTGTGGCTGAGGGCCTTCCACGCGGTCGTACCCGGAGTGGTGCGCGCCTTCCGGCCGGAGGTGCTGGTCACCCAGCACGGCACCGACTCCCACTACGAGGATCCGCTGACCGACCTGAACCTGACCGTCGACGGTCACCGGACGTCGTACCTGGCGCTGCGGGAACTGGCCGAGACGGTGACCGGGGGGAGATGGCTGGCCCTGGGTGGCGGCGGCTACTCGCCGGTGCGGGTGGCGCCGCGCTCCTGGTCGAACCTGCTGGCCATCGTGGCCGACCGGGACATCGCTCCGGTGACTCAGCTGCCCGACGAGTGGGTCGCGCTGGCATCGGCGGCGCGTCCCAACATCCCGTTGCCGGCCGACATGTCCGACGGCACCGCGCAATCGGTGCCCTTCCCGCGTTGGGACGGCATGATGGACCTGCCGGTCGACCGGGCCATCCAGGACACCCGGATGGCGGTGTACCCGCTGCACGGGCTGGATCCCTACGATCCCCGCGATTGATGCCGGCCGGCCCGGGGGCCCCCTGACCCGGGGCCCCTGGGCCGGCCGGACGTCTCACTTCACATACGCGTCCAGACCCGCGACCAGGGCGGACAGCGCGACCTTGGCGTCACCGAACAGCATCGCGGTCTTCGGGTCGGTGTACAGCTCGTTGTCGATGCCCGCGTAGCCGTGCCCCATGGACCGCTTGATGACGATGATGCTCCTGGCCTCGTCGACGTTCAGGATGGGCATGCCGGAGACCGAGTTGCCCGGCCTGCGGGAGGCCGGATTGGTGACGTCGTTCGCGCCAACGACCAGCACCACATCGGTGCGG
>DASQFG010000145.1:0-2334 GCA_035633315.1 Nakamurella sp.
GTCCCCGACGCCGTCAACATCGGGCATGATCGCAGGTGGTCCCGCATCACCCGCGATTCACCCGACCAGCCCGATGGACCGATCAGGGCGCCGACCAGCAGGCGAACGTCCCACCGCGACGCCGAACCCGCAGGTCGATCACGGCTCGGATGCGGAGCGCGCACACGTCGCCCGCATCCCGGCTCTGGTAACGCACGGCTGCCTGCCGTCGCGAATGCACAGCGCCCACCCCCGGGACTTTCACCCGGGTTCGACCTCGGAGCCGACCATGCCCCAGCCATTGCCCATGCCTGCCGACACCCGTCCGACGTCCGCCCACCGGACCCTCGCACCGGTGATGATCGACGGCGTGGCCACGCCGGCGACCAGCCCGCGCCCGACAACCCGCGCGCACAACAACACCGAGAAGAAACACACCGATATGAACCACGCCGTCACCCATCACGCCCCGCTCAACCTCACCGACGTCAGCGACGACCACGCCGACACCGTCGTCCCCCCGCCCGCGGCCAATGGCGCGAACCACACGCCGACCGCCACCCCGACACCAACCACGGCTGCCGCCCCGGCCGCGTTCACCGATGCCGACGTGCTCACCGCCCACCTCGGCGGAAAGCTCGGCATCCAGTTGCGGGCGCCGATCGCCGACCGGCGTGACTTGTCGATGCTGTACACGCCGGGCGTTGCCGGCGTGTCCAGCCTGATCGCCCGCGAACCCGCCGCCGCGCGGGCGTACACCTGGGCGTCACGGGTGGTCGCCGTCATCTCCGACGGCACCGCGGTGCTGGGCCTGGGCGACATCGGACCGAAGGCCGCACTTCCGGTGATGGAAGGCAAATCGGCGCTGATGAAGGCGTTCGCCGACCTGGACTCGGTGCCGATCGTGCTGGACACCACCGACCCGGACGGGATCGTCGCCGCGGTCAAGGCGATCGCGCCGTCGTTCGGCGCCATCAACCTGGAGGACATCTCCGCGCCCAGGTGCTTCGAGGTCGAGCAGCGGCTCACCGATGCACTGGACATCCCGGTCATGCACGACGACCAGCACGGCACGGCGGTGGTCGTCCTCGCCGCCTTGATGAACGCCGCCTCGGTGATCCAGCGGGTGATGATCGACCTGAAGGTGGTCGTGGCCGGTGCGGGCGCCGCCGGCATCGCCTGCGCGAAGATCCTGCACGCCGCAGGGGTCCGCGACCTGATCCTCGTCGACTCCAAGGGCGTGCTGCATCCCAGCCGGGACAACCTGCACCCGGTCAAGGCCGCGATGGCGGAGATGACCAATCCGCGGGGCATCAGCGGATCACTGGCCGACGCGATGGCGGGCGCCGACGTTTTCATCGGCGTCTCGGGCGGGTCGGTCGACCCGGCGCTGGTCGAGACGATGGGGCCGCAGCCGATCATCTTCGCGCTGGCCAACCCGACCCCGGAGATCGACCCGCGGGAGGCGGCGCGGCGCGGCGCGGCCGTGGTGGCCACCGGACGCAGCGACTACCCCAACCAGATCAACAACGTGCTGGCGTTCCCTGGCATCTTCCTCGGCGCACTGGACTGCGGCGCCCGGCGGATCACCGAGGGCATGAAGGTCGCCGCGGCCGGCGCGATCTGCGCATCAGTGCCGGGACGGGCCAGCGCGGACCGGATCGTGCCGGACCCATTCACTCCCGGGCTCGCGCGGATGGTGGCGGATGCGGTGATGAACGCCGCCCGCGCCGAGGGCGTTGGCGGGGTCGAGACCTGGCCCTGCTGAGCCGGCCGCCGCGGCGGCCAGCCATGGCCAGGACGCGCGGCCACGGCTGATCACCAATGCGGGACCTGGAGCGGTCCGAGCGACCCTTCCAGGTCCCGATCCGGTGATGATTGCCCGCGTTTGCCACCGACGAAAGTGGGCGTGTGAATGCCGGTCGCCGACGGGAGCCTCGGCAGGCAACTCCAGCGCTCGGTCCGTGGAGCGGTTTCGGACGGCACGCGGCGCCGCGCGGAGTACTCCTCCGACGCCGGAAACTACCGCGTCGTCCCCACGGTGGTGGTCGAGCCGCTGGACGTCGACGACGTGCTGGCGACTCTGGAGTTCAGCCGGGCGACCGGGACGCCCATCACCTGCCGCGGCGGCGGAACGTCCATCGCCGGCAACGCGATCGGCCCGGGCATCGTGATCGACTTCGCCCGGCACCTGAACAGGGTGCTGGAGTTCGACGCCGGCAGCCGCACCGCGCTCGTTGAACCCGGTGTGGTGCTGTCCACCCTGCAGGCACAGGCCCGGCCGCACGGTCTGCGGTTCGGGCCCGACCCGTCGAGCCAGGACCGGGCGACGCTCGGCGGGATGATCGGCAACAA
>DASQFG010000146.1:0-4093 GCA_035633315.1 Nakamurella sp.
GTCGTTCGCGGGCCAATGGACCCATGCGGACGAATCAACAAAGCGTTGACGGCCAGTGGGCATCGGGTCATCGCTCTTTACCTCAACGGGCATGGACCGACCCGTTTCTTGGACACCCTGGCCGCGCGATCCGGCCAGCACCCAGCCATCGGCAACGACGCGATCGCCCTGACGGATGCGCTCGACATTTCGCGTGCGGTCCTCGCCCGATACGACTGGGGCGGTCGGGCGGCGTGTGGCCGCGGCTCGGCGCGGCTGGGCCGGCTCACCGCGAACCGGCGTGAGATCGCGCGGGTGACGGCAGCGACGACATCGCCAACGACTCCCCAGCCAAGTCCTCACTGTGGACAATCGACTCGACCCCACCGAACCGACCATCCACGATTCCTTCGCCGGCCGCGAACCGTTTGACGGCGTCCTGGAGAACGGTCACGGTGAGGCACCATGACAAGCATGCCGTGTTCCCACCATGCTGATCGGCCCACCGGAGTCGGTCGATGAGCACCCCACCGCCGACTGCCGCTTTGTGGGCCTGCCCGGCCTGCGGACGAACGTTCGCCAACCGCAATCAGTCGCATACCTGCGCACCGCTGGGCGATCTCGACCGACATTTCGCGAATTCGATCCCGGCAGTGCGCGCGACGTTCGATCGAGTTCTCGCGGTGCTGGCCGATGTGGGCCCTGTTGCGGTGCTTTCGGAGAAGACCAGGATCGCCCTGCACGTCAGGATGAGTTTCGCCGCCTTCACGCCGCGAAGGTCATGGCTGAATGGTCACCTCGTTCTCGCTCGCCGGATCGACAGCCCGCGGTTCGGGAAGGTCGAGGTGTACTCGCCGCGAAATGTCCTGCATGCGTTCCGGTTGAATTCTCCCGAGCAGGTTGACGACGAGTTCGCCTCCTGGCTGATCGAGGCCTACCGCGTCGGTGAGCAGCGTCATCTGCAGCAACCGCGCTGACCCCGACAACTCGCCCGCCCTATAGCGGTAGTTTGTCCGGATGGTCGGTGGGGACACCTCGTCGAGGTCAAGGCGGCAGATCTCCGACCTGCTCGGTGACGCCCGAGATGCCGGTGGATGCCGGCCACATCGTGACGCGGGACCCGCGGTTCTTTGCTCGTACTCGAGAACCGGTCAGTGCTTGCGGGATCGGCCTATCGCCAAATACCGGCGCGCCTCGGGAGCGAGATCGCGGCGCTGGTCGCGGCGATCGCCACCCGGCGATTGACATCGAGGACGACCTGCAGGAAAGCGAAATACCGTTCGACCGCCTTGAGCGGATCAATGAATTCCAGTGCGACCGAGACACTGCTCTGACCGGCTGGGGCTCCCAGCGGCGGCACCGGAGCGGTGCGCTCTCGGATCGATCCGCCGCCAGGGGGCCGTGCCGGATTGCCGACCGCCGGAGCAGGTTCGGGCTCGGGGGCTTCCTGGGCGGCGGCGGTCACATCCTCCGACTCGGTGACCGGCGGCGCAGTGATCAACCTCGGACCCAGCTGTGCTGCCACTGTGCTTGACCGCTCGGGCGGCGTGCTGCCGGTGAACAGCCCGCCGATGTTGGGCCGGGAATTCGTTGTCATACCGCTACCTCCACCCGCGACCGGCGCTCGCGGTCCGTGATCGCGGCCAGCACCTCATGGGCCAGCGCGGTGTAGTCGCCGGCGAGCCTGGCGGCCGAAGAATCCCGACTCAACAGGCTGTCCCCGGAGTCGCCCTTGACACCCTTGCGCAGTCGGTTGATCCGCAACGACTTGTCTCCGTGATGCACCTGCTCCAACTCGTGCGGCAGCAGGCCTCGGCTCCGCATGTCCACGGCGGCGCTTTCCAGGTACCGAATGGACGTGCCGAACACCGGCGCGGCGCCGCCCAGGGTTTCGTCCAGCGCGGACTGGACCCGCTTGATCAGCCGGGTGCTGCCCGCACGGACGCCGAACAGCACCACGCCGAGCAGGGTGAGATCAGGGTTGACCGTCCGCGCCGCGGCGAATCGCTGCGCCACGACGACCAGGCCGTCCAGGCTGGCTTCATCCGAACGAGTGGGGATGATCAGGTAGTCCGATGCGGCGAAGACCAGTTCCTGCAGGATCGGCTCACCGGGAGGGGTGTCGATCAGCACGAGGTCGTAGTCCTTGTCGGTGCCCTCGGGCCGGACCCGATCGACTGCCGGACGAAGGCCCGGCAACGACGCCCCGCGCGCTCCGCGAGAGGTGAACGCGGCCCCGACGTC
The DNA here is from genome assembly GCA_035633315.1 of Nakamurella sp. GTDB lineage: Bacteria > Actinomycetota > Actinomycetes > Mycobacteriales > Nakamurellaceae > Nakamurella. Next base: position 2,224 of record DASQFG010000146.1, read on the forward strand.
CCACAGCGCGGGTCCACCCGGAACCACGTCGAGTCCTTCTCGTACTCCCCTGCTCACCTCTACCGGGAGTCCGTGGGTGATCGCGAGGCTCAGGCTGCTGCCGTCCTGCAGGCCGTATCCCAGATCGCGTCCGAGGTTGCCCTGCGGGTCGGTGTCCACCACCAGTACCCGACGGCCCTCCGAGGCGGCCTGACCCGCCAGGCCCGCGGTCAGCGTGGTCTTACCCACCCCACCTTTGCCGTTGGCGATCGCGACGACTCGTCGCATGCCGCACATCCCTTCGCGAAAGTGTCTGCGGGCATCGTCCCGCCGGGAGACCGTCGGGACGGTGATGCCACGCCGATACAGGCGCGAGAAATGCCCGAGAGCGTCCTGGACGGGAGCGGAGGTCGTCGACGACGTACTCGATCGTTACGTCGCGGTCAGTCCGATCCGCTCCGAGAAGTTCACCGACGACCTTGCCGGCGTCGGACGCGGCGTCGTCCGACTGGGCCAGGTCGGCTACATCGTCAAAGGCATCGCATCGCGATCGTCGGCGGGTTGTTCGGGTCGCGGTCAGTTACGACCCGGAGTAGGCCGGCGGCCTCGACGACGCTTTGCGAACAGTCCGCTGCAAAGCTCGGAGCCGGCCGGCTCACGCTGATGGCTCCGGGCCGGCCTGGTTCGGCGTCTACTGCTCTGCCTGGGCACGGCACCCCAAGTTCTCCACCGACACCGACACCGACACCGCAGCAAACCTGACGCTGCGTGCCGCCCGAGCGGTGCGCGCCCACCAGGCATGACAAGCTAGGCGGCGAGATCAACTCACTCGGATCCCGACGACCACGCGTGACTCCGGGTGACGACCCAGGGAGCGTCGCATGGCCCACCACGAAGCTTCACGCACCGACGATCCGGTGAAGCCGAAGAAGATCCCGAAAAAGGCTTACGAGGCGGAGCTCCGGCGGCTGCAAACCGAGCTGGTCACCATGCAACAGTGGGTCAAGGAGTCCGGCACCCGGATCGTGGCGATCTTCGAGGGCCGAGACGCGGCCGGCAAGGGGTCGGCGATCAAGAGGATGACCGAGTACCTCAATCCCCGCAACGCGCGCATCGTCGCGCTGCCGGCGCCCACGGAGCGTGAGCGGTCCCAGTGGTACTTCCAGCGGTACATCGAGCACCTGCCGGCCGCCGGCGAAATCGTGCTGATGGACCGCTCCTGGTACAACCGGGCCGGTGTCGAGCGGGTGATGGGTTTTTGCACGAGCGATGAGTACCGCCGCTTCCTGCACCAGGCGCCGATCTTCGAGCGGCTGCTGGTCGAGGACGGGGTGCTGCTGCGGAAATACTGGTTCTCGGTCTCGGACATCGAGCAGGAGAAGCGGTTCAAGTCCCGGCTGACCGATCCGATGCGACGGTGGAAGCTCTCCCCGATGGACGTCCAGTCCATCAGCAAGTGGGAGGAGTACTCCCGGGCGAAGGACGAGATGTTCGTGCACACCGACATTCCCGAGGCACCGTGGGTCACCGTGGAGAGTGAGGACAAGAAGCGGTCGCGGATCAACGTCATCGCGCACCTGCTGTCCACGATTCCCTACGAGCACCGCGACCCACCCCCGGTGACGATCCCGGAGCGCCCGCAGGCCCGGTTCTACCAGCGCCCGCCCCGCGAGGAGTTCCGCTACGTGCCCGACCATGCGGCATCCCTGGTCAAGCCCGGCCTCTGAGCCCTGCCGCTGAGTGACCGCGGCATGCCCCCGTTTGGGGCGCGGATCAAGATCCCCGGCGCGGATAAACGTGCCGGTTATGGGACGCACGAGCACCGAGTGAACGATTTCATGCGCGCCGGCGGTCGGCCGCGGCGCGGCAGCTCGCGGCGCGGCCACCAGGG
>DASQFG010000147.1:0-3943 GCA_035633315.1 Nakamurella sp.
CGCCGCCCAGTACCGGTGCATCGCCGACGCGACGTGGTTGGAGAAGAACGAGCTGAACGCCGGGCGATGACGCCGCAGCTGGGTGTCGAAAACATCGAACGCCAGCAGCGACTGGAACGACCGGCGGCGGGTGGTCAGCCACGGCTTGCGGCGCTCGGCGACAAGCTGCTGGGCCAGCGCGGCGAAGGTGCCGGGCCTGATGCCGAGCCGGTGGGCGGATCGCAGCAGCGTGAGCGCCGCACCGCGCGGGATCGCAGTGTCGACGTTGCGCGACGACGCCCGGGCCATGGTCAGGTTGAACGCCTGGAAGGTCTCCAGCTCGGCCGGGTACGCGGTCGGCTCGGAGGCAAAGGTGTCCGGCAGGTAGAAGCTGTAGGTCTGAATATCGGGCGGGACCGGGTAGGTGTGCAGCGTTCCGCAGATCCCGACCGGAACACCCGCGCGGTGCAGCAGTTCCCACACCGGTGGGAACTGCCCGTCCGCGACGCGGCGGTTCTGGCCGAAGTTGGCGATCATGTGCTGTTCGTCGTTCACCCCGCGGTGCAGGGTGGGCCAGGTGGTCCACGGCGACAGGTGGCCGTGGTCGGCGGTCAGCGAGGTGAAACACCTGCTCGTCGGAAGGATCCGGGCCAGTGCGGAATGTGGCTCGGCGGCGACGAACTCGTCGACGATGCGCCACGGGACCTCATTGAGCTCGAAAAGGACAATTCGTCGCGGCATGGCGGGAATTTACCGTGACAGCTCGACAAATCCGGGTTCTTCGCTCCGAAGTGCGCGAGGTGTCGCCGGCCACGCGCGCCGTCGCCGGGTGTCCGCCTGCGGTGAACGGCCCTCCCCCACTGGCCGACCTGGCCGTAGGCTGTCCCCGGTGAACGAGTCGAACGCCCGGGCGAGCCTCGGATGACGTCGAGTACGGCAGGCGCTGCCCCGCGGCCGGCGATCCTGACCGTCGACGACGACCCGGGAGTGTCCCGCGCAGTCGCCCGCGACCTGCGGCGCAAGTACGGCGAGGCGTACCGCATCGTTCGCGCCGAATCCGGCCAGCAGGCGCTGGACGCCGTGCGGGAGATGAAGAAGCGCGGCGACGAGGTGGCGGTGCTGCTCGCGGACTACCGGATGCCGCAGATGTCGGGCATCGAGTTCCTCGAGCAGGCGATGGACTCCTACCCGACCGCCCGACGGGTGCTGCTGACCGCGTACGCCGACACCGAGGCCGCCATCGACGCCATCAACGTCGTGGACCTGGACTACTACCTGCTCAAACCCTGGGATCCGCCGGAGGAGAAGCTCTACCCGGTGCTGGACGACCAACTGTCAGCGTGGAAGGCCACCGATCATCGGGCGGTCCTGGAGACCAAGGTGGTCGGTCACCGCTGGTCGGCCCGGACGTCGGATGTTCGAGAATTCCTGGCACGCAACGGGGTTCCGTATCGCCCCTATGTATGTGACGAGCCCGAGGGGCAGCGGCTGCTGAGGGCGGCCGGTGCCGACGACCTGCACCTGCCGGTGGTGATCACGCCGTCCGGCGACGTGCTGGTGGAACCGACCGACGCCGAGCTGGCCGCGAAGGTGGGGCTCGGCACGGAGCCGGCCGAGGAGTTCTACGACCTCGTGGTCATCGGCGCCGGACCTGCTGGGCTGGGTGCGGCCGTGTACGGCGCGTCCGAGGGCCTGCGGACCATCCTCGTCGAGCGCACCGCCGCCGGCGGCCAGGCCGGGCAGAGTTCCCGGATCGAGAACTACCTCGGTTTCCCGGACGGGGTGTCCGGCAATCAGCTGACCGATCGGGCCCGCCGGCAGGCGGCCAAGTTCGGCGCCGAATTCGTCACCGCCCGCGAGGTGGTCGGCATCGAGCTCAACGGGTCGGCCCGGTCGATCCGTTTCTCCGACGGCGCGACACTCAGCGCGCACGCCATCATCCTGGCCACCGGGGTGACCTACCGGCAGCTCACCGGGACGGGACTGGGCAACCTCACGGGCCGCGGCGTGTATTACGGCTCGGCGATGAGCGAGGCGGCCGCGTGCGCCGATCAGGACATCTTCATCGTCGGCGGGGCGAACTCCGCCGGACAGGCTGCGGTGTACCTGTCCCGACGCGCGAAGTCGGTGACGATCCTGGTGCGGGGGGCCTCGCTCGAGGCCGGGATGTCCTACTACCTGGTGCAGCAGATCGCGGCGATCGACAACATCACCGTGCGCACCAGCACCGAAGTCATCGCGGGCAGCGGGGAAGAGCACCTCGAGCGGCTCACGTTGCGCGACAACGCCTCCGGGACAACGGAAGTCGTCGACACCGAGCGGCTGTTCGTGTTCATCGGCGCGGCGCCGCGCACCGATTGGCTGGACGGCGTGGTGCTGCGCGACGGCCGGGGGTTCGTCATCGCCGGTCCCGACCTGCCGCTGGAGGGCAGCCAACCCCGCGGCTGGACTGCCGACCGTGCGCCCTACCACCTGGAAACCAGCGTGCCTGGCATCTTCGTCGCCGGCGACGCGAGGGCCGAATCGGCCAAGCGAGTGGCCTCCGCCGTCGGTGAAGGGGCGATGGCCGTCATGCTGGTGCATCGATACCTGGAGAAGCGTTGACATGAATCCCATCTCGGACGTGCCCTTGAAATGCGACACCGCTGAGCTGCGCACGCTCTTCCTTTTCGAGAAGCTCACCGATGCCCAACTCGAGACTCTCTGCGAACTGGGCCATGTCGAGCTCATCGATCCGGGCTGGGCGTACCGCGAGGGTGAAGCGGCGACCTGTTTCTACGTGATGCTGGACGGCTCGATCGTGCTCTATCGCCGGGTCGGCGAGGACGACGTCGAGACCAGCCGGACCCAGCAGCGCGGCGTCTACGCCGGCGCCTGGCGGTCGTATCTCGGCGACCGGGTGCCGCAGGTCTACAACAACTCCATGCGGGTCATCGCTCCGTCCCGGTTCTTCGTGCTGTCCGCCGATACCTTCGCCGAACTCATGCGCGACTGGTTCCCGATGGCAATTCACCTGCTGGAGGGCCTTTTCTACGGCATGCAGAGCATGCAGCAGGCGACCGGTCAGCGAGAACGCCTGCTGGCGCTGGGGTCTCTCTCGGCGGGACTGACCCACGAGCTGAACAACCCGGCTGCTGCTGCGGTGCGGGCGACGTCGTCGCTGCGGGACCGGGTGGCCGGAATGCGGCACAAGCTCGGCATGATCGCCTCAGGGAAGTTCGACCGCGCTGCCCTCGCGACGCTGGTCACCATCCAGGAGGACGCCGTCGAGCGCGTCGCGAAGGCGCCGACCCTGACCGCCATGGAAGCCTCGGACCGCGAGGACCAGCTCGGCGATTGGTTCGATTCGCACGGCATCGCCGGCGGGTGGGATCTCGCCCCGACGTTCGTGCAGGCCGGTCTGGACGAGGAGTTCCTGGACAAGGTGGCCGCCACCGTGGAGAGCGACACGCTCGAGGGTGCAATCCGCTGGCTGAGCTACACCGTCGAGACCGAGATGTTGATGGACGAGATCCAGGACTCGACCACCAGGGTCTCCACTCTGGTCGGAGCGGCAAAACAGTATTCGCAGATGGACCGCGCGCCGTACCAGGTCGTGGACGTGCACGAATTGCTGGACAGCACGCTGTTGATGCTGAGCCGCAAGATCGGCGACGGCATCCAGGTCGTCAAAGACTACGACCGCACCCTGCCGACGGTCCCGGTTTACGCCGGCGAGCTCAACCAGGTCTGGACCAACCTGATCGACAACGCCATCGCCGCGATGGACGGCGTCGGCACCCTCACCGTGCGCACGTCACGGGACAAGGATTGCGTGCTTGTCGAGATCTGCGACACCGGACACGGTGTGCCGCAGGAGATCCGCAACAGGATCTTCGAGCCGTTCTTCACCACCAAGCCGTTCGGCGAGGGCACCGGGCTGGGTTTGGACATCTCCTGGCGCATCGTGGTGAACAAGCACCAC
>DASQFG010000148.1:0-2502 GCA_035633315.1 Nakamurella sp.
AGCCGGCTGGGCACCACCGTCAGGGAGGAGCGGATCATTCCGGTGCTGTATTCGCCGGTGATCAGCAGCACCCCGAGGACGCCGACGGCGAGCTGCGCGAAGAACGTGCCGGTCAGTGAGGTGGAAATGGCGGTAGCGCCCGGCTCGAATCCGGTGGTTTGGCTCGCGGTGATGGCCGCGAACATCGCGCCGAGACCGATCATCAGCACGACGGCGATCAGCAGGGTGGAGACGGTGGAACGCAGGGAGCGGAACTTGGTCCATTCGGACAACAGGACCCGGGCCCGGGTGACCCGCAGCGGTGTGCCTTCGACTGTCGTCGGGGTGGTGGCGGGGGCCAGGGTGGTGGTCATGCCGCCACCGCCGCGGTGTTCGTCGGGGCGGTGTCGGTGTTGTCGGTGGAGCGGTATTCGACGGAGTCGCTGGTCAGTGTCATGAATGCTTCCTCCAGGGATGCTTGTCGGACGGTCAGTTCGAGAATCGGCATGTGGTTCTGCCAGGCGATGGTGCCGATGTGTTCCGCGGTGAGGCCGTCGATCTCCAGCACGTCGGGCAGTGAGATGTCGGCGGTGATGACTGTGCTCACTGAGCCCTGCAGCAGGTCCCGTAGGCGGGCCGCTTCCGGGGTGCGGACGGTGACGCAGTGGTGTGAGGCTTGGGCGATGAACTCCTCGACGGTGGTGTCGGCGATCAGCCGGCCACGGCCGACGACGACCAGTCGTGTTGCGGTTTGGGCCATCTCGCTCATCAAGTGCGATGACACGAACACGGTGTGTCCGTCCGCGGCGAGGTCTTTGAGCATGGTGCGCATCCACCGCACACCTTCGGGGTCAAGGCCGTTGACCGGTTCGTCCAGGACGACGGTCTGCGGATTGCCCAGCAATGCCGATGCCACGCCCAGGCGTTGCCCCATGCCGAGGGAGAACCCGCCGACCCGTTTGCCGGCGACCTGCTGCAGGCCGACGATGTCAATGACCTCGGCCACCCGCCGCCGGCTGATGCCGTTGGTCTGGGCCAGCGCCATTAGGTGGTTCCGGGCTGATCGGCCGGTGTGTACCGCCTTCGCTTCCAGCAGCACCCCGAGTTCGGCCATCGGGGCGGCGGCGGATCGGTAGTCACCGCCGTTGACGATCACCCGGCCGGTGGTCGGCTGGTCGAGTCCGGCGATCATCCGCATCGTGGTGGACTTCCCGGCACCGTTCGGGCCGAGGAAACCGGTGACCATGCCGGGCTGGACCACGAAATTCAATCCGTCGACCGCCAGCTTGGTGCCGTAACGCTTGCTCAGATCTTCCACTTCGATCATTGTCTTTGCCTTTCCGGCATGGTGGGGACCAACCGCGTCGCAACGACGAGGCCAGTGACGAACTGATGGAATGTGTTGTCGCAGAGCACCTGCGCCGGATCAGCGGCCAGGGTTGAGCGGGGGTCAGATGGTGATTGCGATCTTTCCGTTGACCTTTCCCGCTTCGAGGTACCGCATCGCCGTCGGCACCTGGTCCAGCGGGTAGGTCCGGTCGATGCTCGGGGTCACGGTGCCCGCTGCGAGGTGGTCGGCGAGGATCTCCAGGTCGCTGGCACGCTCCTTGGAGGCCAGACCGGTCAGCCGCTGGCCGACGAACCGGGTCAGGATCAGCGCCCGCAGCTGACGGTCGATGCCGCCGGTCAGGTTGCCCTTGCTTTCGCCGCCGACGATGACGGCCGTCCCGGTGGGGGTCAGTGCTCGCCGCAGCCTGGACAGCGGGGAATTTCCGGCGATGTCAACGATCAGGTCGTAGTGGTGGCTACCGGCGGCGAAGTCCTCCCGGGTGTAGTCGACGACACGATCAGCACCGAGACTTGTTACCAGGTCGAGCTTGTTGGTGCTGCACACGCCGGTGACCTCCGCGCCGGAGGCCTTGGCCAGTTGTACGGCGAAGCTCCCGACGCCACCGGAGGCGCCGATGATCAATACGCGCTGTCCGGCCTGCACCCGCCCGGCTGTCAGCGCCTGCAGCGCGGTACCCCCGGATATCCCGACGGCCGCTGCCTGCTCGAACGAGGCGTTCGCTGGTTTGTGGGCGAGCTTGTCCTCGCGGGCCGCGGCGTACTCGGCGAAGGAACCCCGACTCATGCCGAACACCTCGTCGCCCACGGCGAACCTGGTGACCGCCGAGCCGACCGCGACGACGGTGCCGGCGACGTCCACGCCAGGGACCGGGTTCTTCGGCCTGCGGAACCCGAACCCGATGACCCGCATCAGATACGGTGTGCCCGTCATCAAATGCCACGTCCCCCGGTCCAGACCGGCCGCGTGCACCCGAAGCAGCACCTCGTGATCGGCGATCTCGGGTCGGGTGATCCGCGCCGACCGGAGCACCCCGGCGGAGCCGTAGCTGTCCTGCACGATCGCCTGCATCGTTGCTCCCGTCGCCGCCTGGCTCATACCGATCGTCGCCGCTTGTGTGCCGTCTGATCCCATGATCGATTCCCTTCCAAGGGATGAAGTCAATCTCGTCGTAC
>DASQFG010000149.1:0-4284 GCA_035633315.1 Nakamurella sp.
GACGGCGGTGCGGATGGCGGTGCGGATGGCGGTGCCGATGGTGGTGCCGACGGTGGAGCTGACGGGGCCGCAGACAGCTGATGCTCGGTACTGATCAGGCGGGGGCGTCCGGGTCGACCGGGCGCCCCCGGCCCTCATTGCAGGACGGCAAGGGTCACGTCGACAACGGGTTCGCCCCGCTCGCCGACAATGAGCCCACGCCTGACCGGATGCAGCAGACCGCGCCGACCCCCGTGCCGACCGCCGTGCCGACCCCCGCACTGGATCGCTGCATCGGTGTCTCATCGACCGAATTCGCCCAGCAGTACTGGTCCAGCGCACCCCTGCTGACTCCGGCGACCGGCGGCGAGGGGACGTTCGCGGACCTGCTCTCGCTCGACGACGTCGACGAGTTGGTGTCCACCCGCGGCCTGCGCACCCCGTTCCTGCGGATGGCCAAGAACGGGTCGGTGCTGTCCACCGCGACTTTCACCCGGTCCGGCGGGGTGGGTGCCGGGATCACCGACCAGGTCGCCGACGACAAGGTGCTGGCCCAGCTGTCCGACGGGGCCACGCTGGTGCTGCAGGCGCTGCACCGCACCTGGCCGCCGTTGGTGCGTTTCGGCAGCGCGCTGGCCGCTGAACTAGGGCACCCGGTACAGATCAACGCCTACATCACGCCACCGCAGAATCAGGGTTTCTCGGCGCACTACGACACCCACGACGTGTTCGTCCTGCAGGTCGCCGGGACGAAGCGCTGGACGATTCACCGGCCGGTCATCGACGATCCGCTGCCCGATCAGAGCTGGGACCAGCGCAAGGCTCAGGTTGCCGCGAGGGCGGCCGAAAGGCCGCTCATCGACACGCTTCTCGCACCCGGTGACGCACTCTACCTGCCGCGCGGCTACCTGCATTCCGCGGTCGCCCAAGGCGAGATCTCCGTCCATCTGACCGTCGGCGTGCACCCGATCACCGGCTACGACCTGGCCCGCGAGCTGCTGGCGGCGGCCGCCGACGACCGGGAGCTGCGGCGCTCATTGCCGTTGGGCGGCGACCCGGAAGCACTCGCCGAGCGGGTGCGCGCCGCGGCCAGCCGGCTGGCGGCGGTGATCGACGAGGCCGCGGTCACGGACACCGCCGTTGCCATGGTGTCCCGCCGGGTCGATCGACGATTGTCCCGGGAGACCCGTCCCGAACCGATCTCGCCGCTGGCGCAACTGAACGCGATCGGCAACCTGCAGCCCGGCACCGCGTTGCGGGCCCGCTCGGGCCTGCGGCCGGCGCTCCGTCGCGCCGGCAACCGGCTGTCGCTGGACGTCATCGACACGACCGTGAGCTGGCCCCTTCACGCCGAGCGGGCACTGCGCCGCTCGCTCTCCGGCACCTTCCGGCCGTCCGATCTGGAGAACCTGGATCCCGACGAGCAACTGGTGCTGGCCCGCCGATTGCTGCGCGAGGGCGTCGTCGTACCGGCTGAACCCGGACCGCCGGCGAGTGACTGAGCACCCGCCGGCACCCGGCTCGCAACGGGCCGAACGGCCCGAAAGGGCCAATGAACCGCCGGAACGCTGCTCGGTCCAGGCAGGGCTTCGAGGCGATCCGATGCTGGGCACGGCGTTCCCCGCCCCCCGGCTGCTGCTGGTCGAACAACCCGGCCCCTGGGGCCGGGCCGGTCTGGCCCAGTCCCGCTTCGACCGGACGACCGCCCACCGGCTGATCGCCCGGCTCGATCCGCAGCACGTCCGCGTCGTCGCCATCCGGCGTCCCGGCCGATCGTCCCCGCCCGACCGCCGCCGCTGGGCCGTGGTGGATTGCCGCCCCGCCCGGGAGCGCCTGGTGTGGGGGCGCTTCCGCACCGATCAGGAGCTGCTCGACCTGGACGTCGACGCCGTCCTCGCCGGCCGGATTCACCCGGGGCCCGCCGCCGTCGAGGGTGGCTTCGAGGACCCGGCCCCGGTCGACGACGAACCGCTGTTCGCGGTGTGCGCGCACGGCACGCACGACGTCTGCTGCGCGCTGTTGGGCCGCCCGGTCGCCGCCGCGCTCGACGACGCCCGTCCGGGCCGGGTGTGGGAATGCAGCCATATCGGCGGCGACCGATTCGCCGCGAACGTGCTGGTGCTGCCCACCGGCCTGCTGTACGGCAGGGTCGGTGCGCACGTCGTGGGGGCGCTGGCCGACGCCGCCGACCGCGACGTGGTGCTCGATCAGTATCTGCGCGGCCGGGTCGGGTTCCCGCCCGAGGTGCAGGCCGCCATGGCCTTCGCCCACCGCCAGTCGCCCGGGCTGCGGGTCTGCGACGTCAGGTCCGTGGGGCTGAGCCGGGTCGGCCGGGACACGGCTGCCGTGCGGCTGAGCTGCGCGGGCCGGATCGCCGAGGTGCGGGTGCAATCCGTTCCGGCCGATCCGCATTGGTTGACCTGCCAAGCCGCTCAGCCCTCGAGAGCGACTGTCTACCAACCACTGTCGATGACCTGGGTCGATCCCGCCGGAACGCCGGCCGACAGCGGGAGCGGCCCGCTTTCGCGATGAACCGGACAGGGTTGACGCTGCCCGGCCTATGCTGCCCGGGTGAAGGCGCCCCGCTCCACGCTGCTGCTCGAGCTGGTGGTGTGGATAACGTTCTACGTGCTGCCCGGTGGTGTGCGGCGCGCGCTGGCTGGTCGGCCGCTCCGCATGGAGGGGCAGACGCTGGATCCGGACATGCAGCTGCTGCTGCGGCTGGAGCGGCTCACCGCCGAGGGTGCAACGGAATCCCCGGCGCGGCGCCGCCGTCATCAGGAGGTCGCAGCGGGCCTGGTCGGCGGTCGGCCGTCGGCGGCCGTGTCGGTCAGTGCAATGACCGTTCCGGGTGGCCAGGGCGAGGTGCCGGCCCGGCTGTACGTTCCCGACAGTTTGCCGGCCGGTTCGCCGTTGCTGGTGTTCCTGCACGGTGGATCGTGGGTCACCGGGAGTCTGGACACGCACGAAGCGCTGTGCCGCTACCTGGCGCTGCACGCCGGTGTCCGCGTGCTGTCGATCGACTACCGGCTCGCTCCGGAAGACCCGTTCCCGGCCGCGGTCGACGACGCGCTGGCCGCGTTCCGGTACGCCCTGACACATGCCGGCGAGCTGGGCGCGGATCCGGCGGCGGTTGCGATGGGCGGGGACAGCGCGGGTGCCAACCTGTCGGCGGTGACGGCCTACCTGACCGCCCGCGCCGGCGAGCCGACCCCGGCGTTCCTGTTGTTGCTCTATCCGCCGTGTGACGCGGTCAATCTCGCCCGCTCCCGCGAGCAGTTCGGCAGGGGATTCCTGTTGACCGAGGCCGACATCGAGTGGGCCATGGACCGTTACTTCCCGTCGCCGCCGGACCGCGGTGATGCCCGGGCGTCGACCCTGCTGGCCGACGATCTCTCCGGGTTGCCGCCGACCTACCTCGCCACGGCGGGGTTCGACCCGCTTCGCGACGAGGGCGAGATGTACGCGCGACGGCTCGCCGAGGCCGGGGTGCCGGTGGTGCTGCGCCGCCACCCGGACCTGATTCACGGGTTCGCCAACATGATCGGCATCTCGCCGCGCTGCCGGGAGGCGGTCGCCGAGGCGGCGTCGGCGCTGCGGATGGGGTTGGCGCATCGCAGCGGGTCGATGACGCGGCGCTAGCCGTGGGCTAACCGTCGCGCAACGGCGTTCCCGCGGCACGCAACCAGGTCAGCACCGCCAGCACGCGGCGATTCTCGTCAGCGGCGGCCGGCAGCTGCAGTTTGTCGAAGACCGAAGCGACGTGCTTCTCCACCGTTCGGGGGCTGATGAAGGCCGCCTGGGCGATGCCGATGTTGGAACGACCCTCGGCCATCAGACCGAGCACCTCCCGTTCCTTGTCGCTGAGTCGGTCCAGGGCGCTGGTCGTGCGGTGCCGCCCGAGTAGCCGCGAGACGATCTCCGGGTCGATCACGCACCCTCCCTCCGCAACCCGGCGCAGGGCATCGCGCAGCGTCTCGGCGTCGTCGACCCGGTCCTTGAGCAGGTAGCCGATTCCGGTAGAGCCCTGCGCCAGCAGCCGGGCCGCGTAGTGGGATTCCGCATACGTCGACAACACCAACACCCCCAAACCGGGGTGCCGACGCCGCATCTCCTCGGCGATCGCCAAGCCCTCGTCGGTGAAGGTCGGCGGCATCCTGATGTCGACCAGCACGACGTCCGGCAGATCGGCATCGACCTGCCGCAGCAGCGCGGCACCGTTCGGCAATTCGGCGACGACCTCGACGCCCAGCGAGGTCAACAGCAGGGCCAGGCCCGCCCGGAACAGCGCGGAGTCGTCGGCGA
>DASQFG010000150.1:0-9789 GCA_035633315.1 Nakamurella sp.
GTGGTGCTGCTCTCCGGCGAGGCGGGTGCGGGGAAGACGACCCTGGTTGAGCGGGCGCTGGCGCAGACCGACCGGAGACAACTCACCGTCCGGGTGCCGGACGAGGACGGCGTGTCGCCGTGGTGGCCGTGGCGCCGTCTGGCGCGGGCACTGCCGGCGATGCAAGATGCGCTGTCGACCGTGGCGGCGCAGGCCCCGGTGGGGAACGAATCGACAGACCCGGGTGCGATCCGCGCCGAGGATGCGGCCGCTGCCCGCTTCCGGCTGCATGACGCCGTCGCCCAGGCGCTGGCGGTGCAGGCCGCCGCCGAACCGCTGGTCGTGGTCCTGGAGGACGCTCACCTGCTGGACGCGGCGAGCGCAGCGCTGCTCGGGCACCTGGTCACGGCGTTGGACGAGGAACCGCTGGTGCTGGTCGCGACCTACCGGGACCCGGCGCCGGGCACGGACGGGTGGCGACGGGTGCTGCCGCGGCTGCTCCGATCACCCCGGTTGACCAGGGTCCGACTCGCGCGGCTGACCCAGGAGGATTGTGCCGCCTACGTCGCCGCCGTCAACGGTCGAGCCTCGGACGCCGCGGCCACGTTCGTCCGTGATCGCACCGGGGGCAACGCGTTGTACGTGAGGACCCTGGTCGACGCGTTGCAGCGCACCGGCGAGCTCACCGCGTTCGTCGCGTCCCACGCTGCCGGCAGCCTGCTGGGTGAGAACGACATCGCTGTGCTGGTGGGCGATCTGGTGAATCCATTACCGGAATCAACTCGGAGCCTGCTGGCCGCGGCCGCCGTGCTGGGTCACGACATCACCGTGCCACGGCTCGCGGCGATCACCGGGACGAGCGCCGGTGCGGTGGCCAAGGCCGCCCAACCGGCCCTTGCTGCCGGAGTGCTGGTCGATGTTGCAACGCCGGTCGGGAACCCCGCCGACGAGTTCGCCTTCTCCCACGCGGTGGTCAGGGACGCGATCTACGCCGGTACTCCGGCTGTCGAGAACGCTCGATGGCATCGCGTGGTGGCAGAACTGTTGGCAGCAAACCTCCCTCCCGGCGAGATCGCCGGGCATTGGGGTCACGTCATCGACGACCCCGCCGCGGTCCGCGCCGCCGCGAGCTGGGCGAACCGGGCCGGCAGGGAGGCGCTGTCGTCCGCAGCGCCCGACGTGGCCGCCGACCGCTTCGCCGACGCGCTGGGCTGGCTCCGTCGGGCCGGCGCGGACGACGATGAGATCGGGCACGCGCTGCTGGATCTGGCGCGCGCGCAGTTTCTGGACGGACGGGTGCAGGACAGCTTCGCCACCTGCGAACTGGCCGCGGCTGCGGCCGATCGAGCCGGGCGGCCGGACCTGCTTGCCGCGGCCGCACTGGTCGTGCGCGGGATCGGCCTGGCGCCGTTCAACCTCGGGCTCGATCGGTTGGTGCGCCGGGCGCTCGCCGTCGACCCCGGATCCGATCCGGCCGTGACGGCGCGATTGACCGCCCAGGCCTCGCGTGCCGCGGCCGAACTGAGCCGGGTCGACGAGTCACGGCGTCTTGCCGACAGTGCGCTCCAGCTGGCCCGCCGCAGTGGTGACGACGAGGCGTTGCTGGACGCGATCTGGGCCAGCCACCGCAGCGCACAGCCGAACGCCGACGTGACCGACATCGTCCGCCTCGGTGAGCAGGCCACCGTCCTGGCCCAACGGCTCGGGCGGCCGGTCGACGAACTGTTCGGTCGGCTGGTCCTGCTCGACGCGGCCATCGTGCTGGCCGACCTCCCCGCGTACGATGCCGGTCTCGTCCAGCTGACCGAGCTGTCCCGCTCGGAGCAGCTGCTTCTCGGTTGGTGGCATGTGCACCGCGCGCTGGCCGCCCGCGCCGTCCTGCTCGGCCAGTTCGACGAGGCCCGCGAGCACTCCGCGCTGGCGGGGGAGTATTCGCAGCGACTGGGTGACGCGGCGGCCGAGCAGCTCGGCGACGGCTTCTCGGTGGGTCTGGCCTGGATGCGCTGGGCCGGGTCGGACCTGATGCCCGGGTTCGTCGAGCGGGCTGCCGCCGGTCCGCCGGTCCCGATCCTGGAGCTGTCGGCGGCGCTCGGGCAGGTGATCGCGTCGAATGGCGAGTTCAGGGCGGCCGGATATGCCCGGCATGCCGTTGCGGTTCGCGACTACCCGCTCGATCAGACGGTGGGAGCGGTGTATTTCTTTCTCGGAGAGTTGGCCTGCGCGTACGGGGATGCGGCGACCGCGGCGACGGTGTACGACCTGTTCCTCCCGTGGCGGGGCCAGTGCGGGGGCACCCATTCCGTGTTCGCCGTGGGTGCGATCGACCTGCCGCTGGCCCGGCTCGCCGTGGTGATGGGTCGAGTCGACGACGCCTTGGCGCACCTGGACGTGGCTGACGAGCTGAATACCAGGATGGCCGCCCGCCCGGTCCTTGCGATCGGGAAGCTCACCCGCGCATGGGCTCTCGCTGCCAAACAAGCGCCGGGTGATATCCCGGCCGCCCGGGCGGAGGCAAGGGCCGCCGTCAAGGAGTTCCGGACGCTGGACATGCCGGGTTGGCTCCGTCAGGCGCAAGCGCTGCTGGATGACCTTGACGCGACGGCCAGGACCTCCCACCCGCTCACGCCGCGCGAACGGCAGGTCGCCGACCTGGTGGTGCAGGGACTCACCAACCGGGACATCGCGGCCCGCTTCGTGCTGTCCGAGCGGACCGTGGAGCAGCATGTCCGCTCGATTCTCGCCAAGCTGGGGCTGACCAGCCGCACCCAGGTCGCTGTGTGGGCGGTCCGTCACGATGACTCGGGCGCGGAGGGAGCCCCCTGACCGCGACAGCACCGGTGGTTGCCGCGAAAACCCCGCCACTGTGGGCCGGCCCGGATCGCCGGCACTCCGGTGCCACGGCTCAGCGCGGGAATGCCCCCACGGTCGGCGGTGCCACCCGCGGCCACGGCCGCTGCTGTTCGATCTGTGCGGCCAGGCCCAGGATCAGCGATTCCCCTCCAGCCGGGGCGGCGATCTGCACGGCCAGTGGGGTTCCGGTCTCGGGATGGACGCCCGCGGGCACGCTCGCCGCCGGCCAGCCCAGCACGTTCCATTCCGCGGAGAACGGCGCGAATCGTGCGTCGACGATGGTGTTGACCAGCCAGGACTGCCTGCTGCGCGGCCGAGCCGCCGGCGGCGGACCGGCCAGTGCGGGGGTGATCACCACGTCCACGGTCTCGAACAACGCGGACAGCCGAGCCCGGATGGGCGGAATCTGGCTGTCCCGCACCAGCTTCAGCCGGTGGGCCGCCGATCCGATGGCGATGTGGCGGCGACTGCGGCGTTGCAGCAACCGCCGGTCCAGGCCGGCCGCGTCCAGTGCGGGCCCGACGAGCCAGCGAGAGATCGGTGCCACCACCGGGTAGTACAACCGGCAGGGGATGGTGGTGTGGCCCAGATCGCGGAACAGCTCCGCGACAGCCTCGGTGGCCGCCACCCACGGCGGGTCCGTCGGCAGGAACGCCAACGGCGAGCCGGTGGCGACGCCGACGCGGATCGAGTCGGGCTCGGAGGTCGACGCCAGGCCCGGTTGGTCGGCGAGCACCGCAAGCATCGCCGCCGCGTCTGCGACAGTCGTTGCCAGTGGCCCGTTCTCGGCCATGCCGAACCACGAGTTCGGGCCGAGACCGGCGGGTATGACGTCCTTTCCCGGCTTGAGCCCGACCAGTCCACAGCACGCCGCTGGTACCCGTATCGAACCCATGCCGTCGGCCCCGTGCGCGATCGGCACCATTCCCGCGGCGACCGCGGCGGCGCTGCCGCCGGAGGACCCGCCGGCAGTCCTGGCCGGGTTCCACGGATTGCGGGTGACGGCGGCGGGCGAATCGGTGCTGCCCCAGATGCACAACTCCGGCACGGCGGTGATGCCGACCACGACCGCCCCCGCGGCCCGTAGCCTGGCGACGACCGGGTGATCCGCGGCCGATGGAGTGGGGGGAGTGGCCAGCGACCCGTTCCGCAGCGGCTCGCCGGCGACGGCGACGTTGTCCTTGATCGCCACCGGCACCCCGGCCAGGGGCAGGCCGCTCAGGTCCGCCCGGGCGTCCAACGACACAGCCTCGGCGCGTGCCCGTTCGGCGCGGACCCGGACGAATGCCCGGACGGCGGAATCGCGCTCGCCGATCCGCCGAATCGACTCCTCCACCGCCGCAGCGGCCGTCACCGTTCCCGACCGCACCGCCGCCGAGATTGCCGTCGCGGAGAACTCACCCGGCCAGCCCACCTCAGCAGTATGGCCGGGGCCGCCACCACCGGAAAGCCCAGCGGAGTCGGCCGAGCATCGCGGCCTGGCAGTCGGCGCCCGAGCCGCGCTACAGCACCAGGTCAGCCAGTCGCTCCACCTGCGACAGATCGGCCACCGTCGGGTCCAGGATGAGCTCGTCCACACCCGCGTCCACACCCGCGTCCTCGTACGCCGTCAGCGCGCCCTTGATCGCCTCGGCACCGCGCAACGCACCGCCGGCGATCATCTCGGCGTACTCGCCCGCGAAGCCGTAGTAGTGCCGCAGGTAGCCGAAGGAGGCGGCCTCCACGTCATCGCCGATCGAGAAGTACGCCAATGCAAGGATTCTCGGCGCACCGTGGCCGCCGGCCTCGGTCCAGGCCTCCCGCACCCGGGTGGCCAGCGGTGCGAGCTGATCGGGCGGGGCGCCGCCCGCGGTCCAGCCCACGCCGTACTGCACGGTGCGGCGAACGCCGGCGTCCCCGCCACCACCGATCAGCAGCGGAACCGTCCCGCCGGGAACGTCGGGCGATACCGGCTCCGGGCTACCGGCGACGGGCTCACCGCGCCAGGCGGCCAGCATGGTGTCGAGCATCCGGTCGGTCCGCTTCCCCCGGCCGGCGAAAGTGGTTCCGGTGGAGGTGAAGTCGTCCTCGCGCCCGCCGACGCCGATGCCGAGCGTCAGTCGGCCGGCGGAGATGGACGCCACCGACGCGGCCTCCTTGGCGATCAGCACGGCGTCGCGGGTGGGCAGCACGAGGATGTTGGTGAGCAGTTCGATCCGCTCGGTGACCGCAGCCGCGGCCGCCAGCGAGATCAGCGAATCGTGGTTCGGGAACGCCACCCGATCGATGGTCGCCAGTGTGGTGAAGCCGCGTTGCTCCGCCGCGGCCGCCCACGTCGGGATCAGGGTTCCGGGGAAATGGGGGACGGGGTTGGGCAGACCGATGCCGATTTTCATGAACACTAATGTAACCGTTCCGACTCGACCGCGGCGAGTTGGCAAAACCCTTGCACCACAGGGAATTGCGTCCGATTTGTGATGATTGTGCTAGATGGACAGTTGCAGGCTCGCCACGATCGCCAGCGGCGCGACGCCCCGGATGAGGAACCAGGACAGCTGCACCGGAGCGGGCCCGAAACCCAGGTCGGCAACCAGGCCGTCGAACTCCATGGGCTTCGCGGTGGCCCGCAGCCACAAGTTGGTCAGCACACCGATCGGGGTGAGAGCGAGCGCGATCCACCGGTCGGCGGGCATCGCCGGCGCCGCGAAAAGCGTGAAGAGCACAGCCGCAGCGGCGGGCGTGGCCAAGTGGAGCATCTTCAATGCGGAATCGGTGCCACCGAGCATTCGCCGCAGCGCGGCCGACTGGCAGACCTTGCGCATCCCGCTGCCGAATGGCGACACCGCCGGTACCGCGCTCAGCAACGCCACCGCCGGCAGCCAGCGGGCGGGCACCACCGTGGCCGATGCGTATGGCACCAGCAGGGCGCTCACGAAGACACCGGCGGCCCGGCGGTTCCGGACGGCGCGGACCCACTCCGCCGTCAGCAACCCGCGCCTCCGCCCGGCCGGGAACGATCGCGACCGCTGAATCCGCAGGTGAGAGAAGCGCCGCTGGGCCAGCACATCGCCCAGCAGCGCAGGGTCCATGAACAGCACCGCTGCTCCGCCGGCCGTGAACAGCGCGTTCCCGGCGGTCAGCGCCACGCGGTCCAGCGCAGCGATGGTGCGCCACCCCCACACCACCGTCAGCACGGCGAGCAGAACGGCGAACGGTGCACCGACCAGAGCAACCAACCCGGGAATGGACGGCGTCCTGCCGAGACGGATCAGCACCACCGCCAGCCCGACGAACACCATCCCGACGCCCGTGGTCCCCGCCTGGACGGCACGGCGAACCTGCGCGGTCGTGCCTTGCAGACCCGTCGCGGCCGCAGCCAGGGCCACCCCCAGTCCGCCGCCGATCGCCACCGTCAACCCAAGCTCCACGGGGTCCGCGCCGCCGACCGCGGCGGCGACCGCAGCCACTGCGGCGCCCAGCACTCCGGTGCCGGCCAGCGTCCGCACCCATCGCGGGGTCAACTCCGACCGGCGATCGACTGGACCACCCAGCACCCAGGTGTACTCCGCGGGGCTGCCGCGGACCGGTCCGAGCGCCATCGCCACGGCCAGCACCATCGCCCCCAGCAGGACGCTCACCCCGACCGTCAGTGCCGCGGGAATCGCCGCGGGACCGCCCGACGCCCGCCCGGCGGCCAGCCCGATGGTCACCTGAACCGGGAACCCGGCCAGCACGAAGACGGCCAGCAGCAGCGTCCACCAGTCGGTGGGCTCCTTCCGCCCGCGACCGACGCGGCGCACCTGGGTGAGCAGTCTCAACTGCTCCGCCCCGCCGGTTCGAGCCGTTCGTCGGCGACCGCCTCGATCAGACCGGCGTGGTGGGAGGCGAATAACACCGCGCCACCCGCTGCCTTCTCGTCCAGCAGGCGCCCGATCAGCCAGTCGATGCCCTGCCCGTCCAGCCGCTGCTCGGGTTCGTCCAGCAGCAACAGTGAGCGGGGCCGGACGAATCCCGACGCCAGCGCCAACCGGCGCCGCTGCCCGGAGGACAACGTGCCAGGCACCTGGTTGCGCTGATCGGTCAGCCCGACCTCGCCGAGTAGGGCCCGGACCACCGCGTCAGCATCCGGCACGTCGTGCACCGCGGCCAGCAGGCCCAGATGCTCGGCGGCCGACAGATCCGGGAAGAAGTCGACACTGTCGTCGACGGCGGCGATCTCGGCGCGAACCGCGGGATCGCTTTCCACCAAAGGGGTCCCGCGCAGCGTCACCGAACCGCTGTCCGGGCGCTGGATGCCCATCACGCACTGCAGCAGCGTGCTCTTGCCGGATCCGTTGGGCCCCACCACCGCCACCGCCTGACCGGGACGAACCTCGAAGCTCAGCCCGTGCAGCACCTCGTGCTCACCGAACCGGCGCCGCAGATCGGATACTCGCAGCAGAGGCTGCTCGGCCACCCCCGGCCCCCCGTCGCTCACCACTGTCCCGACCCCTGGAAGGCCGATCCTGCCAGACCGTCCGTCGGGAGTCGCTGACCAACGCCGGAACACGACGGCAGGCGCGCCAGCAGTGAGACCTCGGCCGCGACGTCAGGTCGCCGCGGCCGCCCGCATCGCGGGTTCGGTGCGGTAGATGATCTCGATACCCAGCGCGCCGACGGCCCCGACCACCAGCGACTCCCACAGCGTGCTGGACGTGAGCGAGAAATTGAAGAACGACTGGCCGATCGGCAGGATGAAGGCCAGCGCCGCCAGCGCCACCATCGACCCGACCAGCGCGGCCTTCCAGAGCCGGAACGGGCGGGACAGCACCACCAGGATCCAGAACGCGGTGAACAGCAACGAAATCGTCGCCGCGGTGGACGGCTGCCAGCAGATGACGTTCGCCACGTCCTGGTTGGATTCGGTCTGCACCAGGCACTCCGACGCCGGGGGAGCGCCAACCGCGTTGCGCGCCAACATGTACGAGACGAGGACGACGATCCCCGAGACCACCCCCGCAGGCACCGCGAACCGCAGCACCCGGCGCAGGAACCCGGGTACGTATCGCCGCTTGTTCGGGCCAAGGGCCAGGAAGAACGCGGGAATGCCGATCGTCACCGCGGACACCAGGGTGAGATGCCGTGGCAGGAAGGGGAACGGCAGCGTGAACAGCGCCGCCGAGATGATCGCAACGAGGCTCATCACGTTCTTCGAGACGAACAGGTTGGCCACCCGCTCGACGTTGCCGATCACCCGTCGGCCCTCCGCGAGCACGGAGGGCATGTGCGAGAACCGGCCGTCCAGCAGCACGAGCTGGGCGACCGCCTTGGTGGCCTGCGCGCCGTTGCCCATCGCGACGCCGATGTCCGCGTCCTTCAGGGCCAGCGCGTCGTTCACCCCGTCGCCGGTCATCGCCACCACGTGCCCGCTGAGCTGCAACGCCTGCACCAGCGCTCGTTTCTGCTCCGGTGACACCCGGCCGAACACCGTAGTCCGCTCGACGATCTCGCGGAGCTCCTGCGGATCGTCGCCGATGGTGCGGGCGTCGACCACGTTCTCGTCGGTGACGTGCAATCCGACCCGCCGGGCGATGGCCGCGACCGTGGTCGGGTTGTCCCCGGAAATGATCTTGATGTCGACACCCTGGTCGGCGAAGTAGTCCAGGGTCTCCTTGGCGTCCGGCCGGACCTGCTCGGTCAAGGTCACCAGCGCGGCTGGTGTCACATCGGCGGGCAGGTCCTGACCGTGCAGAACACCGTCCGACCGGGCCAGCAGCAGCACCCGGCGGCCGGTCGCGGCCAGTTCGCTGACCCGCGCACGCAGCGGGTCGTCCGTCGCCAGCAGCACGTCCGGGGCGCCGAAGACCAGCGCGCCCCGGCCGGTGAAGGAGGCGGCACTCCATTTCCGCGCGGAGTTGAACGCGATGGTGTCCTCCCGGTTCCAGTCCCCGGGCGCCGACAGCGCAGCGGCCAGCGCCTTGAGCGTTCCGTTCGCGTTGGGATCGTCGGCCAGCGCGCCGAGCGCCACACACACCTCTTCGGAGGTCCAGGGCTCGGGGCCGACCGGCTCGCAGTCCTCGTAGGCGATGTCGCCGATGGTCAGCGTCCCGGTCTTGTCCAGGCACACCACGTTGACCCGCGCCAGGCCCTCCACCGCGGGCAGTTCCTGGACCAGCACCTGCTGCCGGGTCAATTGCACCGCGGCCAGCAGGAATGCCACCGAGGTCAGCAACACCAGACCCTCGGGAACCAGACCGACCAGGCCGCCGGTGGACCGGATCACCACCTGCTGCCAGCCCTGGTCGCCGATGGCACGCGCTTGCGACCACAGCTGCAGGGGCAGCGCGATGATGATCACCCAGGTGATGTACTTCAGCAGCTGGTTGACCGATTCCTGGATCTCCGAACGGGTCTTGGTGAACTTCTTGGCCTCCGCGGCGATCTTGTTGATGTACGCGCCCGGTCCCACCGCGGCGGCGCTGAACCGGCCGATGCCGGCCACCACGGTCGTCCCGGAGCGGACCCCGTCACCGGCCGTCTTGGGGATCGCGTCGGCCTCGCCGGTGAGGTTCGATTCGTCGATCTCCAGGCCGGAGGTGGACAGCATCGAGCCGTCGGCGGGCACCTGGTCGCCGGTGCGCAGTTCGATGAGGTCGTCCAGGACGACGTCAGCGGTGGGGATCTCGATCAGCGCGCCGTCGCGCAGCACCCGGGTGGTGGGGGAGTTCATCAGGGCCAGTTTGTCGAGCTTCCGCTTGGCCAGGTACTCCTGCGTGATGCCGATGGCCGAGTTGACGATCAGCACCACACCGAACAGGCCGTCGGCCAGCGACCCGGTGGACAGGATCAGCACGAACAGCGCACCCAGGATCGCGTTGAACCGGGTGAACACGTTGGTCTTGAAGATCACCCACAGCGAGCGCGACGACGCCTGGCTCGTCGCGTTGACCTGACCCAGCGCGACGCGCTCGGCCACCTGTGCCGACGTCAGACCGTTGGGGC
>DASQFG010000151.1:0-19038 GCA_035633315.1 Nakamurella sp.
CGCCGCGGGACGTCGGCCTGTGCGGATGGCCGAGCTGGCAACCGAGATCGACGAGGCGTTCGGCTTTCCGGTCAACCCGGACTCGGCCGTCGATCTGCGCGCGGCCTTCCGGCGGGCGGGCTTCGACATCGAGACCACGCGATCCCGAGTGATCAAGGGATTGGCCCACCCAGCCGTCGAACCGGTGCTGGCCTACAAGGAACTCGCGCGGCTGTACACGGCCAACGGCTGGAACTGGCTGGCCGAGTGGGTCCGTGACGGGCGGTTCCGCGCCGAATTCGTGCCCGGCGGGGTGGTCTCCGGGCGGTGGGCGACGAACGGCGGCGGCGGCCTGCAGATCCCGCGGGCGTTGCGCCGGGCGGTGGTGGCCGATCCCGGCTATGCGCTGGTCGTCGCCGACGCCGCCCAGCTGGAACCGAGGGTGCTCGCGGCAATCTCGAAAGATCATGCGCTGCAGCGGTTGTCAGCGGACAGCGACCTGTACGACGCGCTGGCCACTGACGGTTTCGGCGGTGACCGGGCGAAGGCCAAGCTGGCCATGCTCGGGGCGATGTACGGCCAGACGTCGGGGGAGGCGGGTCGGTTGGTGCCATTGTTGCGCCGCCGGTACCCGGCCGCGATGGCGTGGGTGGAGGGCGCCGCCCGGCGGGGTGAGGCGGGGCAGGTGGTGCATTCGGTGCTCGGGCGCGCCTGCCCGCCGCCGGGTGCGACGTTTCGCGACGTCCTGGACGTGGGCACGTCGCCCGACGCGACCGACGCGGAACGCCGGCGCTCTGACCTGATGGCCAAGGACCGTGGCCGTTTCACCAGGAACTTCGTCGTACAGGCGTCGGCGGCGGATTGGGCCGCGGTGTGGCTGTCGGGCTTGCGGCGCGATCTGGCCGGAGTGCCGGGCGCTGAGCTGGTCTTCTTCCAGCACGACGAATTGATCGTGCACGTCCCGACCGAGCACGCGGGCCTGGTCAGCGAGCTGACGATCGCCGCGGCGGAATCCGCCAGGGAGCTGGTGTTTCCGGGGTCGGCGGTGACAACGCCGGTGCGACCCGTGGTTGTCGACTGCTATGCCGACGCGAAGTGAGGTGAGCCTGTCGCACTCGCCGGGCCGGGTGTGCGATGGTCAGGGAAGCCGGGCGAATCGCACATGCTGATGCAAGCCGGTTGGCGTCCCGATGGAGTCGGAAGGAGACCTCGGATGCGAATGACGCTCGAGGCGGCTCGTGATCGATTCCTCACCGCCAGGGTGGCCCGGCTGGCCACCGTGGGCGCCGACGGTGCCCCGCACATCGTGCCGGTGACCTTTGCCGTCGTTCAGATCGAGGACGAGCAAGCGGACGATGCGGAGGCCGGTCAGCCCACTATCGGCACGGCCGAGGTGATCGTGTTCGGCGTGGATCACAAGCCGAAGTCCACCCTTGCGTTGCGCCGGCTCGCGAACATTGTCGCCGAGCCCAGGGTGGCGTTCCTGGCCGACCACTATGACGAGGACTGGTCCGCGCTCTGGTGGGTCCGCGTCGAAGCGACCGCGCACATCGTCACCGGGTCCACTCGGGGGCGCGCCGTGCAGGCGCTCGCGCACCGGTACCCGCAATACGCCGCCCTGCCGCCGGAAGGCCCAGTGGTCGGGTCCTGGGTGACGCACTGGTCGGGCTGGCAGGCCACGGAGCACTGACCGCGGTCGATGGCGGGCGGTGTCAGCCGCTGGGTACCGGCCCCGCGCCGAGGTCGTCGAGCCGGCCGCGCAGGAACGCCCGCTCTGCCGCGTTGCCCGCGAGGTCGAGGGCTCGCTGGTAGGCCGACACCGCCGCCTCGGTCCTGCCGGCACGTCGGAGCAGGTCCGCCCGGGTGGCCTGGTAAGCGTGATACCCCTCCAGCGGGAGGGCGTCGAGGATTTCCAGCGCCGCGTTCGGCCCGTCGACCTCGGCGATCGCGATGGCGCGGTTGAGCGCGACGATCGGGCTGGGGTCCACGGCGAGCAGTTGGTCGTACAGTGTCACGACCTGTCGCCAGTCCGTCTGTTGGACGCTCGCGGCGTCGGTGTGCACGGCGTTGATGGCCGCGAGGATCTGGTAACGGCCGGGCCGGCCCCGGCGAAGGCAGCCGCGGACGATGTCGTGACCCTCCGCGATGAGGTCCTGATCCCAGCGGGAGCGGTCCTGGTCCGCCAGCGCGACGAGGCTACCGCCGGACACCCGGCTGGGTCGACGTGCGTCCGTGAGCAGCATCAGGGCCAGCAGGCCGAGCACTTCGGGTTCGTCCGGCATCAGCGTGGCGAGGATCCTGGTCAATCGGATCGCCTCCGCGCACAGGTCGGTCCGGATGGCGTCCTGTTCGGCGCCCGCCTGCGCGGAGTCGCCCGGTTCGGTTGGTGCGCCGCGGTTCTCGGCCGCTGCGCCGGTCGGGGCGGAGGGCAGGTAGCCCTCGTTGAACACGAGGAAGAGCGTCGCGAGGACGCCGCGCAGGCGGCCCGGCAGCTCGGCGTCGGACGGAACTCGGTAGGGGATCCGGGCCGCCTTGATCTTCTGTTTGGACCGGGTGAGGCGCTTGGCCATGGCCGCCTCGTCGACGAGGAAGGCACCGGCGATCTCGGCGACGCTCAGGCCGCCGAGGAGCCGCAGGGTGAGGGCCACCTGGGCGCTGGTGGCCAGGGCCGGGTGGCAGCAGGTGAACATCAGCCGGAGCCGATCGTCCACCACCGACGAGATGGGGTCACCTGCGTCATCGCTGGTGTCGTTGATCATGGCGGCCTGCGCCTGTCGGGAATCGCGGGTCGACTCGCGCCGGATCCGGTCGATCGCCCGGTTGTACGCCGTGGTGGTCAGCCAGGCCCCCGGGTTCGGGGGCGGGCCGGACTCCGGCCAGCGCTGCACGGCGATGAGATACGCCTCCTGAGCCGCCTCCTCGGCGACGTCGATGTCGCCGAGGCGGCGGGTCAGGGTGGCGACGACCCGACCGTGTTCCTCACGGAAGACACGGTCGAGGTCGGCGTGTCCCAGATCGGCGGGACCGGATACCGACACGGGTCGATCAGGCGTCCGGCTCGGGCTGGAAGGGCCTGACCTCGACGGGAGCTCGGCAGGCCGCTGACCCCCTGCGCGCCAGCTCGAGTGCGGCGTCCAGGTCGGGAACGTCGACGATCCAGAAGCCGCCAAGATGCTCCTTGGACTCCAGGTACGGCCCGTCGGTGATCACCGGATCGCCGTTGCCGGTGCCGTCGACGACGGTGGCGGTGGACGCCGGGTTCAAGCCGCCGGCGAAGACCCACGACCCGGACGCCTGGACTTCCTTGTTGAACGAGTCGACGGCCGCGTACATCTCCTGGACGTCGTCCGGCATCTCGTCGGTGTCGCTGCCGTGAACCGAAAGCAGGTACTGCGCCATGGTGTGCTCCTTGGTTTCCGATGTGCTCGGGATGGATGGGTGTACGGGACGGATGGGTGTTCGGGACGGACGGGTGGATGTGGGGGTACGGATGGGGATCGGGACGGGTCCGGCTCAGGCGGTGCGGATGACTTCCTTGCCGTCGACGACGTCGATGTCGCCGACTCCGAGGTCACCGGCCGGACGCAGGGTCAGCGCGACGGCGCCCTTGGCCGTGACCGTCGAGTCGACGAGGGTCAGCGAGCCGGCGACACTGCCGTCCGAGAAGAGCCGCTTCCCGCTGCCCACGACGACGGGGAAAATGATCAGCCGGTATTCGTCGATCAGTCCGGCGTCGTGCAGCGTGCGGGCAAGTCCGCAGCTGCCGTGCACCTGGAGTTCGCCGCCTGGCCTGGCCTTCAACTGCTCGACCGCGGCGACGACGTCGCCGGCGATGACGGAGGTGTTCTGCCACGACGGGTCACGGAGCGTCCTGGACACGACGTGCTTGGGCCGGGTGTTCAGCGCCGCGGCGACCACGTCGTCCGGGTCGGTGATCTGGGACCAGAAGGTCCGCATCATGTCGTAGGTCGTCCGGCCGAGCAGGATCTCGTCGGTCTCGGCGAACCACGCGCTGACCACCGCGCCGAAGCCCTCGTCCGTAAAGGGTACGACCCAACCGCCGCGATCGAATCCGCCGGTCCGGTCCTCGTCCGGTCCGCCGGGTCCCTGCATGACGCCGTCGAGGCTGAGGAAGGTGTTGAGGGTGAGCTTCATGCCGTCTCCTTGTCCAGGCTCGTGGGCGGCCACCGCGGCTGCCCTATCCACACCACGAACGGGTCGGACCCGATAGGACACCCTGCCCGAAAAATCCTTCCGGGATTCTGCACCGGCGTTCTGCATGCGGACGACCAGGGGAAGTGTTCCCCGTCGACGGCTCGGCCATCGCGGACCACAATCCGGGACCCGCACCTGACCATCGCGGCATCATGTGGCCCACGACCTCGGGGGTCAACGAACGCACCGTC
Source organism: Nakamurella sp. (assembly GCA_035633315.1). Classification (GTDB taxonomy): domain Bacteria; phylum Actinomycetota; class Actinomycetes; order Mycobacteriales; family Nakamurellaceae; genus Nakamurella. The sequence continues at coordinate 4,386 of DASQFG010000151.1, forward strand.
CCCGCCCCCACGACCGCGCGCTCGACGCCCTACGCCGGGCCGGCGATGTCCGGTCACTGCGTTGCCGCTGCCCGGTGGCAATGGCTGCGGCTCGTTGACTTGCGCGCCGTCATGATCGGAGTCGAACCGACGAACAGCAGGTCCCCGGTGAAGTCGCAGCGACTGGAACATCGGCAGTACCGTGACCCTCTGAGCGTTGTTGGCGCTGTTGACGGGAGAGGCCGTATGCCGGGAAGGAGCGAGCGGACGCCACGGCTGCCGCCGCGATGGTTTGTCCGGCTCGCCTGGAAGGTGCACCGAGCTCTGTTCCGGGTCACCGGTGGCCGACGCGGCCTGTGGCCAGCACGGACCCAGCGCTGGGGCGCACTGCGGTTGACCACAATCGGACGCCGCAGTGGTCAGGAGCGGTCGGTGATTCTCGGCTACATCGAGGATGGCCCGAACCTGGTGACCCTGGCGATGAACGGCTGGGGCGATCCAGAGCCCGCGTGGTGGCTGAACCTCTTGGCGCACCCGCAGGCCAGGGTCCAGCTCACCGACGGGACGCGCCAAGTCGTCGCCCACGCCGCGACCGGGCAGGAGCGGGCCGAGTTGTGGGATCGGTGGCGGTCAGTGGACAAGAATCTCGACGGCTACGCCCGTCGCCGATCGACACCGACGGCCGTGGTGGTTCTCGAACCCAGAACCGAAGCCGTCTGAGTCCATACGTCGGCATGGAACTCGCCGGGGCCGCGGCTGAGGTCCCCGCCTGAGTGGTCACGCTCTGAGTGGCCTGAGCGGCCACGGCGGCCGCTGGCGTGCAGCACCCCGCCGGCAAACTCGGATGACCGAAGTGCTTTCCTGGTTACCCCGGATAGCGGACGTTCCAGCGCAAGCAGACACCCGCAGCAACCCGCCGCACATTTGACGACGGCGATATGCGCGACGAACATGTTCAGCCACGTAGAGACTGGTGGAGTGTCGATGACGTGCAGGCTGGATCAGACCCCGCGGGAGAGGTCGCCGCGAGGCTGAGCGGCCTCGCGGCCCGACGTTCGACTGAGTTGCAGGTCGGAACCTCTCCGGCGCCAACCAGTGCGGTGAAGCAACCGATCGGCCCGATTGGACGGGCCGGTGAAGGGAAGCATGTGGCACCTCAACGGCTTTCAATGGCGAAAGGTTGATCATGGTCGTGCCGTCGTACGAGTTGCGCACTGCACCCGAGGGTGTCGTGGTGCGTATCCACGATCGAGGAAACGCAGTGCTGGCGTCGCCGACGATCAATCGGGGAACTGCGTTCACCCTGCTGGAGCGGGAACTGTTGGGGTTGACCGGTTTGCTGCCCCCGCGGGTGGACACCCTGGAGGGTCAAACCAGGCGGGCCTATGCGCAATACGGTGAGCAGGCCAACGACCTGCGCAGGTGGGTCTACCTCGAGAGCCTCCGTGACCGGAACGAGGTGCTGTTCTATCGGCTGCTCACCGATCACATCTCCGAGATGCTGCCGGTGATCTACACCCCGACCGTCGGTGTGGCTATCCAGCGGTTCAGCCGCGAGTTTCGCCGCGCACACGGGGTGTACCTGTCGATCGATCGCCCGCAGGACGTGGAGACGGCGCTGCGGAACACCCTCCTCGGCCCCGACGACGTGGACTTGCTGGTGGCAACCGACTCAGAAGGCATCCTGGGCATCGGGGACCAGGGCGTCGGTGGTATCGAGATCGCCATCGGCAAGCTCGCCGTGTACACCGCCGCTGCCGGCATCCACCCGCACCGGGTGGTGCCGGTTGTGTTGGACGTCGGCACCGACAACCTGCGGCTGCTCAATGACGACATGTACCTGGGTGTGCGGCACCCTCGGGTGCGGGACCAACGTTACGACGATCTCATCGAGTCCTACGTCACCATCGTGTCCAAGCTGTTTCCCAGCGCCATGCTGCACTGGGAGGACTTCGGCGCCAGCAACGCGAGGCGGATTCTGAACAAGTACGCCGATCGGGTCTGCACGTTCAACGACGACATGCAGGGCACCGGCGCAGTGGTGCTGGCCGCGGTGTCCAGTGCGGTGCGGGCCGTCGGATCCCGCATGATCGACCAGCGCATCGTCATCCACGGCGCCGGTACCGCCGGCCTGGGTATCGCGGACATGATCAGGGATCGGATGATCCACGATGGCCTGTCACCGCTGGAGGCGACCAGCCGGTTCTACGCCGTGAGCAGCAAGGGCTTGCTGTTGACCGACGTGCCTGGCCTGCGCGATTTCCAACGGCCCTACGCCCGAGAACGGGAGGAAGTGCATGACTGGGCGCCCGGTGCTGACGTGCGGCGGATCGAGTTGGCAGAAGTCGTCGCTCATGCCCACCCGACCATCCTGATCGGCACCTCCACACAGGCCGGAGCTTTCACCGAGTCGATCGTCAAGGACATGGCCGCCCACACCGAGCGACCGATCATCATGCCGCTGTCCAACCCGACATCGAAGGCCGAGGCGGTTCCGGCGGATCTGATCGCGTGGACCAACGGCAGGGTGCTCACCGCAACCGGCAGTCCGTTCTCGCCGGTCGTGCACGAGGGTCGCACCCATCAGGTCGCCCAGGCCAACAACGCGCTGGTGTTCCCGGGCATCGGCCTCGGCGTTGCGGTCGTCAAGGCCACCCGGATCAGCGACCGGATGATCGCCGCCGCCGCAGAGGCGGTAGCCCGATTGTCGGACGCGGCCACTGTCGGCGGGACCTTGTTGCCGCCGATGACCGACCTGCGTTTTGTTTCTGCCGCGGTCGCCCTCGCGGTCGCCAACGCGGCGGTCGAGCAGGGGTTCGCCCGGGTGGAGCTGCACGACCCGATCGAGCAGGTCCAGCAGGCCATGTGGCATCCGGAGTACCCGCGCATTGTGCCGTGACGCGCCGAGCCCTGTCCGGGGTCGGGGGCGGCCTGGAATCCGGTGAGGCCTACCGCGTTAGCTGACGATTTGCTAATCTGCTAACACCGGGGTGTGACAGCGCGTTCGGCGGGGTCCGCCCGGCGCGTTCGGCGTGTGCCGGTCCGCGAGGAACGGCCGAAGATCCGTGGGGCGCGGCGCCGGCGGTGAGTGAGGTTCGGCGTTCATCGGGAAGGAGCGAAGGCAATGACAGCAACTGCCACATCGACCCGCGTGCCCGGCGCGGCCGGCGGCGACGGTCGCGGCACCTCGCCGCTCGGGCCGGGCCCGGCCGGACAACCGGGAGGGACGGCCGCGCTCCGGCACAAGGTGTCGCGGTCACCGAGCATCGCCGATCGGTATGCGGTGGTGCTGCGGGCTCTCAGTCCCCGCCAACGCCAAGGGGTCATCGCGGCGCTCTCCGTCGGGTTTTACGACGGGTGGCGGCCGACGAGGGAGCAGTTGGCCGCCTACGTAGCGGCCGAATTCGGGGTCACTGTGAGCGTTCCGCCGGATCCGTCGGTGCGGTAGCCAGTCGTGTGATCGGTCTGGCACCACGCGGTACGTCGCGGCAGCGGCGTGAGAGACTGCCGCGTTGAAACGGGAGCGGGAGCGTGTGATGCCTGGGAGCAAGCCGCCGGAGTTCGACATCCGGGCACGCTGCGAGTTCTACGCTCAGAAATATCACGGCAGGCCGGAGCGGCTGGAGAAGGGCCTAGCCGCGTACGCGGTGCATCTGTTCGCTCAGGAGCCGGGGTTCGACACGGCACTGGACGGCGACGCGACCACCGAGGCCAACCTGGCCGCCCACCTGTGCCAGTCCAACGACCTGCACATTGATGCGATGCTGGAGGACGAAGTAGGTCGGCGCCTGCTGTTGATCCACGCTGCATGGCGACACAAAGACCTCGACGAGCGCAGAATAGCCGCGTTCTTCGATGCGCCCGACCGCATTCTTTCCCACCCGTCCGCGGCCACCGGTGGCGACCAGATACCTGACTTGCCAGCGGGGTTCGCCGAGAAAGTCGATGACGGGTACGAAATACTGCTGCGATTCGTCACCAACCTGCCCGCAGCTCGTCGTGCGCAATTAGCAATCGCCACAGAGGCAAAGAATCAGGCGTACGAGAACACCGGTCGACCGATCCGATGCGAGGTGTACGGAGTTGCCGAGCTTTCCAAACGGGAGGACGAGCTGGGCTCGGCCGTGGGCGGTGGTCTGGTCGAGCCGGTTACCCTGAACCTGCAGTCCGGACATTTCACCGCACTTGACGCTCCTTTCCGCACTCTCGTGGGGGTCATCAAGGCCAACGAACTGGTGGACCTGTACAACAGGGCGGGTGTGGGAAACACGCTGTTCCACTTGAATATCCGGCCGCTGGGAAGTAGGAGGGCCAACCCGAAGATCGTGGCGACCGCCCTGTCCGACGACGAGGCGGCGCACTTCTTCTACTACAACAACGGGGTTTCGGCGATCTGCACCGAGTACATCCTCGCGCGCAACACGGTGACCGCAAAGCGGTTCCAGATCGTTGACGGCGCCCGCACCGTCACCGCGCTCGCGCGGGCGCTGCACAGGAAACCGAACGCCGCGGTGTATCTGCTCTTCAGGTTGACCGCGGCCGCCGATTCCTACGGCGGACCGTTCACCGACAACGTGGTCCGATACACGAACACCCAGAATTCGGTGAAGGTGCCGACCCTGTTCTCCAACGACCCGATTCAACGGTGGCTACGGGAAAACTTCACGCTGATCTCCGGTCGGGGTCCCGTTCCCGCCATGTACTACCGACATCGGTCCGGCCATCGGTCAGAGGATGGACCGGGCAAAGGGATCACGATCGAACAGCTCGCCGGAATACGGCACGCCTTCCTGTACGGCCCGGTCCCCGGCTATCGGGAGCCGGCGCAGTTCTTCGACCGCGAGCTGCGGTATGCAGAAGCGTTCGGCATCAGCGGGAGGGAGGTTGACCGCTGGCCCGAGGAAGAGCTCTTCGAAACCGCCGCCGCCATCACGATCAATCAGCGTGTCCAGGAGATCAGCAGAACGCTCGCGACAGACCCGGCAACAAAGGACACCGACGAAGCACGGTATCTTCGCCGGCTTGCCCGCTACGTCACGGCCCTTGTCGGGGTCGGATTGGAAGCGGTCCGTCCCTGGACATTCCACGACTACGCCACTCTGACAGCCTCGGCCGCGACGTTCGATCAGCACGTGAACCCGATGGTCGAGAAGGCGCGGGCCGTTCTGCGGCACGAATTCACGGCCCGCACAATCGGCCCGGCAGGCGGCCAGCCCGAATACCAGCTGGCCAGTGATGAGCCGACCTGGGCGAGGTTACGAGACACGCTGCGCCAGCAGGTGTTGGCCGGACCTTCCGCGCCGAGCCCGTAGCGCGGAAAATCGCCGACCAGCGGTCGCCCGTACGGGTGGTCAGACTGACACAGTCGGGTGATCTGTCGCCACAAGTATTGCTCTTAGTCACCATCAGCCTAGCGTTGGAGCTGCAAGGGGCTGCCCACGCCCGTTTGGATCAATGTCGCGTGGGCGCGGTGCTCTCGGGTGCACGGGCCCCGGGTCGGGTTATCGAAGGGGCTGCACATGTTCATCCTGGTCAAGGACGGCGCACAGCTGGTACTCGACGAGCTGGTCGACGTGCTGCTCCGCGCGGAGATCAACGATCCGGTGTATGTGCCCGGACGCGGGTGGATCGCGGTCGGTGATCTGCGCCCGAGCATGGTGCCCGGCTGGGCGGACCTGCAGCCCCCGCGGTGGGTGGCGTTTTCCCTAGCCGCCCCGAATCCGGTGGCATGATCTGCGGTGGTGAGACGTAGCCCGGTCGGGAGGGGTCTGACTACTCGGAGCGGGCGACGAGATCCAACTCGCGCTATCAGCTTGTGAAGTCCTGGCCGACATGCCAATGCCCGACCTGGACCTCGTCGACGACCCCGCCGCCAACACCGCAGACCTCCTCATCGACCGCGCCGATTCCTGCGTCATCGGACCTGACGACGCAGACGTGAGCCACGTCGCCGGCATCGTCACCCAAACCTGGCAGGACGCAACAGATCTGGCCCATCAGGTCATCGAAGACCCCCGGTTCGCGTCGACCGTCCGGGCGATCATCGACGCCGAGAACAATGGTCTGGACATCGCGGAGCCTCTCGCCCAGGTTCCGCGGGACACCCTGGCAGGCAGTGGGGGGAGAAGAAGGCGAGATTCGCGGCTCACGCCGTGCGCGTCGCAGTGTCGGTTCGCGCCCAGCCCAGTCGCGGTTGGGATCCCTACCCTGCCGACGACCCGACCTGGCACCTCGACGGTGCGGCGGACGTCCTCCGGAACGCGTGGCGCGAATACCCTCGGCGTGTTCGCGCCGCCACTGGGTTCTCGGGTCAGAGGCTCTGCTGAACCGACGGTGGAGACGGTGACGGGTTGATGTGAGTCTGCTCGACATGCGGCGCGTGAGATTCCGCCTGCGTCAGCCCGATCCGTGTGGGTGCTGATGCAGTAGTCGATCAGGCGGTCGGTCTCCTGAGTCATCCGCCACCTAGGTTTTCGAAACGCGCCGCTCCCGGTGGCAGATGGCGCCCGATAGCGGTTCACTTGTCCAGTTCGCGGAAGCTCAACGAGGAGGCCCAAGTGTTCGCTCAGATCATCCGTGGCAAGGTGTCCGACCCAAGGGCAGTTCGGCCCGTCGTCGATCGATTGATGACCGAGCTGGGCCCAATGGCGAAAGGCTGGCTGGGCTCAACCAGCGGCATCACGGACGACAACGAGGTGTTCGTGCTCGTCCGCTTCGAGTCAGAGGAAGCCGCCCGTGCGAACAGCGACAGGCCCGAGCAGGGCGCGTGGTGGGCCGAGATGGAGAAGATGTTCGACGGCGAGCCGACCTTCCAGGACAGCAACGACATACAGGTCGATACCTCTGGCGATCCAGACGCCGCTGGGTTCGTTCAGGTCATGACCGGTCAAGTGACCGACCCTGACCGAGCAAAGCAGCTGATGGCGGAGCAGCCTGACATGCGGACCCTCCGTCCGGACATCCTCGGGAGCGTGTCGGTAGGCCACGAGGACGGCAAATGGAGCATGGTCATCTACTTCACGTCCGAGGCGGAAGCCCGCGAGGGCGAGGCCAAGGACATGCCTCCGGAGGCACTCAAGGCCATGGAGGAGATGCAGTCGTTATCGGTCGGGCAGCCTGAGTTCCTGGACCTCAAGACGCCATGGCTGGACTCACCCAAGTAGATCCGGCTACCGCTTTGGCGCAGATGCCGCAGGCGTCGTGCAGTCGTGGTCGATCATGGCGCGAACGGCTCGTCGCCTTGCTCTCAGCGAACGCGATCTTGTAGATCTGGTCCGCCTTGTTGGTGTGCGGCGGGTCGAGGTAGACGACTGTCGCCGCGGGGTTGTCGTTCAGGGCAGCGTGCCGGCGGGCGTGGTCCATCGATTGCTGCCACCGCGACGCCAACACGCCCACGATTCTGCCCGCATCGTGCAGACGTTTGACGTTGAGGATGCGTTCGGCACGTGCGTCCTTGTTGAACCGGGAGTGGATGGTGTATCGGGTGGACTGAGTGCGCCCGCCGAGTGGTCCGGCGTGGCGGCCGACACCGCAAAACGGCTCCACGAATTGCTCCCGTGTGGGGACGTTTGCCCGCGGCCACACCCGAGACCACCCGACCTGCGATCAACACCTCGACGTCGTCCGCGAGGACGACAGCGCCCCGCTCAGCGCGGCGATCAGCAAGCGCCGCAAACCACGGGACGGCGGCCGACCAGGTCCGACAACGCCCCGAACAGCAGCAGCGCCGGCAGCCCCCGGCGTAGGGGGACACCGAGGAAGCCTGATTTCGGGGTGGCGGAAAGGGCGGGATTCGACTCCCGACCCGACGCCCGGCGGCAGGGCCCCTTTCCCGGATCGGTGGTGCCCGTTGGCCACCGTTACGTCACCGAGTGTTCACGGTGGGTCGACCTTCGTGACCTTGCTGGCCGCCTGCGCCGGGTACAGGGTGCTCACAGCACGAGCACCGGATCCCGGGAGGAATCATGCTCCGACGTCGAAGCCTGTCGGTGCTGGCCGTCTCGGCGGCGCTGGTGCTGGCCGGGTGGGACGGTGGGGACTGCGGTCGCCGACCCGTCCTGGTGGCGCGGACGGGGCTGCCGGCCATCCACCGTCAACGGGTTCAAGAACGTGGTGGTGGTCTATGAGGAGAACCACAGCCGCGACAACCCTCTACGGTTCCTGGGGACCGTCGAACGGGGAGCCGGTCACCGGACTGGCCGACGCCAGGCAGATCAACACCACCCAGATCACCCAGGACGGCGACGCCTGCGGCTGCCCGTTGCAGAACGACGTGAACCTGTCCTGCCCCACCCCGGTCGCCACGACCTGCGTCGACAGGGCCCACCAGGTGCCGGCCAGCGGTTTCGCCGACAACCCGTTCACCATCGACGACTACGTCGGACCCGCTGACAGGACCTGTGCTCCGGAAGGGACCTCCGCCCCGGTGATCGGAGTCGTCAGGGACAGCGCCGGCGCCGTCCCGGGTGGGTGCACCCGAGACCTGGTGCACCGCTTCTACCAGCAGCTGGTCGCCGCCCGCGCCCGCATCGACACCACCGCCGCCGGGGCGCACGCCGGGCTGCACTCGGTCGTGGACGCCAACGGATTCCCCGCCAGCTACCCCCTGTACACCGCGACCGGCACCGTCAATGACGGCCGCCTCACCCAGGCCGGTGCACCGGCCGCGGTCACCGCGCTGGCATGCGGCGACTACGCCGTCAACACCATCCAACCGGCCAGCCCGCCCACCGCCGCCGACCAACTCCCGCTGATCGACGACACCCGGTACCCGAACATCGGAGAGGTTCCTGGGGTGCTGAACGTGCCGGTGATCGGCACCTGCCGGCGTCCTGACCCAGCTGGACACCATCACCGTGGTCTGCCTATCCCTGATCCCCGCAGGTCGCCGACCCGCATGGCCTCTGACGCCGATCCGTGGGCCGACGCGATCCGGCTGTCGACCGCGGGGAGTGCGGGAACGGCGCTGGACGAACTGCTACCGCAACTGGACCGTCAGCTGCAGGCCCCGGCGAGAGGAACATCATGAGCCTGTCCGAAGTACGCCCCGCATCGGGGAACGCGGCGTTCGAAGGCGTCGACGCCGTGCGGGCGGACGGGGGCTTGGTCCACATCCGCCCCGTCATCCCCTCGGACGCGAATGCGTTGCGCACACTGCATGCCCGGGTGTCCGACCGGTCGATGTACCTGCGCTTCTTGGGCATCGGCCGCTCCGCAGGCGAGAAGTACGTGACGCTGCTGATGCAGCCGGCGAGTCCGTCGCATCAGACGTTGACGGCATGGGTCGGCACGCAGCTCGTCGGGGTCGCCGGGTTCGAGAGGTCTACCGGCGACACTGCCGAGGCCGCGTTGTTGGTGGCCGACGATCGTCAACACCAGGGGATCGGCACGCTGCTGCTGGAGTACCTGGCGGACGTGGCCCGGCGTAACGGTATCCACCGATTCGAAGCCGATGTGCTCGGCGAGAACCTCCTCGCCCTACGGACACTGCGCGACCTCGGTTGCGCGGCGGAGGTCCGCTTCGAAGAAGGCACCGCCCGGGTCGTCATCGACCTCTCGAGCGAAGAGCAGTCCATTGCCGCCATCGGCGCGCGAGAACGATCGGCCGAGGAAGTCAGCCTGCGACACATCCTTGCGCCGGCGTCGGTCGCGGTGGTCGGTGCCGGTGATCGACCCGAATCGGTGGGCCATCAGGTGTTGCGCAACATCCTGGCCGGCGGTTTCACGGGCGCTGTGTATCCCGTGAACCCGCACCATGAGTCGGTTTTGGGACTGGCGTGCTTCCCATCCGCGCGCGACCTTCCGGTCGCCGCCGACGTCGCGATTGTCGCGGTACCGGCCGACCGGGTCGCTGCGGTGGTGCGAGACTGCGGCGAACGCGGAGTCCATGGGTTGGTCCTACTGACCGCCGGATTCGGCGAGACCGGCGACGCCGGGATGGCCCGGCAGAACGAGGTGGTCGGCATCGCCCGCGCCTTCGGCATGCGGATCGTCGGCCCGAATTGCCTGGGACTGGTCAACACCGACCCCGCGGTCCGTCTCAACGCAACGTTCGCTGACTTTCCGATGCGGCCAGGCCGGCTCGGCCTCGTATCCCAGTCCGGCGCGTTGGGCATAGCGGTGGTGTCCGCTGCGGCGAGATGGGGTTTGGGCATCTCGCAGTTCGTCTCGGTGGGCAACCGCGCGGATGTGAGCAACAACGACCTGCTGCTTGCCTGGGAACGGGACGAACGTACTCAGGTGATCGCCCTGTACGTGGAGTCCGTCGGTAACCCGCGCAGATTCGCCCGGATCGCCCGCAGAGTCGCCGCGAGCAAACCGCTCATCGCGATCAAGGCCGGGCGCTCCCCTGCCGGGCAGCGGGCGGGTCTCTCGCACACCGCCGCGGCCGCTGCATCCGATGTCGTGATCGATGCGCTGTTCACCCAGGCCGGAGTACTGCGCGTCGACACGATGGAACAGATGCTCGATGCCGCCAGGGTTCTGTGCGAACAACCTTTGCCGCGCGGTGGCCGGGTCGTGGTCGTCGGAAACTCCGGCGGTCCGGGCATTCTCGCCGCCGATGCCGCCGGGCGCGCCGGCCTTGAGGTCGTCACGTTGCAGTCCGAGACTGAACAGCAACTGCGACAGGCAGTTCCGACTGCGGCGTCCTGCCGGAACCCGGTCGACCTCGGTGCCGGGCTGCGGCCCGCGGAGCTGGATGGGGCGCTGCGCCTGCTGCTCGCAGCGACCGAGGTCGACGCCGTACTCACAGTGATCACCGCTACCGCGGTCACGAGTTCCGACGAGGTGATGAGCCGAATAGCCGCTGCCGCGGCGGTTGCCGGGACAGACAAGCCGGTGGTCGTCACGCGTGTCGGCGGAGAGCCATCCTCGATCCCGATCGCAGGTTCGGAGCGACTGTTGCCGGTATTCACCTTTCCCGAACCCGCGGCCGCGGCACTGGCCACCGCCTGGCGGTACTCACAAATGCGGACCCTGCCGGTGAGGCCCGTCACCCGCCTCACGGGTATCGACAAAGACCAGGCCAGGGCGCTGGTCATCCGAGCGCTGACGGCAGGCGCCGATTGGCTCTCCGCGGGAGCCGTCGCCGAACTATTGACCTGCTATGGCCTCCCGGTCAGCCCGCAGCGCGTCGTCGGCGATGCTGACAGCGCGGTCGTCGCGGCAGCCCAACTCGGCTACCCACTCGCCGTCAAGCTCGCCGAGGGTGGCATGCACAAGACCGATGTCGGCGGGGTTCGCCTGGGCGTGCAGGACGAGGCCGAACTGCGCCGAGTCTTTGCCGAGCTGGCGGCGCTGTGTCCGAGCAGACCAGCGGTGTTGTTGCAGCCGATGACGCCATCCGGCACCGAGGTGATCATCGGCGCGGTGCAGGACGATCAGTTCGGGCCGACGGTGATGATCGGTTCCGGCGGCATCCTGGCGGATGTGATTGCCGACAGGGCGTTCCGGCTCGCACCGCTGCGCGAGCAGGAGGCCGAGGACATGCTCGCCGAATTGCGCACGGCGGTGCTGTTCGACGGTTATCGCGGCGCACCGAGGGTGTCCCGAGCTGCTCTCGCCGACCTCGCCGTGCGTATCGGGGCGTTGGCCGACGATCTACCGGAAGTCGCCGAGCTGGATCTGAACCCGGTGATCTGCCGCGGAGAGAACCTGGTGATCGTCGATGCCCGCGTCCGTATCGCGGTAGCACCACCAAGACCGGATCCGTTCCTACGACGGCTGTCCTGACCACGCCCCCGTCAATCGGGTAGCGGTGTAGCCGGGCATTCAGAGACGTTCTGCCCAAGTCATTCGGCCAACCCGAGAAACACGACGAGTGCGCGGTCAAGTCGGAGGACATCTGCATCCGCGACACGACCAAGACGATCGCGGACGTTGCCGCGCGGCATCGTCGTGATCTTGTCGACCATGATTCGGCTTGGCTGCTCGATCCCGGTGGCGGTGGTGGGTTCCAGCGCGATCCGGGTCAGTGGCGCCTCGACAGGGTTTGTCGTGAGCGGGCAAACCGTGACCGAGGCGGTTGCGTCGAAGCGATCGTCCTGGATGATCACGACCGGTCTGGGTTTCCCGGTGTAGACGCCTCGAGCCGCGGCGAGGTAGATATCGCCCCGCCTCACTCTGAAGACTCCGGATCGGCAGGCCAATCGATGGAAATCGCATCGACAAACGCCTGGTCGTCCGACTCGTGCTCGCTCGCCGCGATGGCGGCCGACTGCCGGTGTGCTTCCGCGACGAACTCCGGAGCCCGCACATCCGGAACCCAGATTTGAACAGGCCGAAGCCCCTGAGCTCGCAACCGCCGCCGGTGCTCGCGGACCCGATCCCGGGTGTTCGTCATGCCGGTATGTTACATGTAACGGATGGGAGTTCCACCGGCGCGGACAACGGCAAAGGCATGTGCTCGTGTCGACGTGTGGGTCTGGCGGGGACGTCGAACCGACGGTGGGACTCGCGGTGCGGTTGCGGGGACTCGGCGCGGAGGTGCGGGTGTGCGCGCCGCCGGACTTGCATGGAGCAGTTGGCCGAAATGCGACCTTGTTGAATGGGGTTCTCGTGATTGACGTGATCGTTGTCGGCGGCGGACCGACCGGCGTGATGCTGGCCGGCGAGTTGCGGTTGCACGGTGTGCACGCGCTCGTGCTGGAGAAGGAAGTGGAGCCGACCAGGGTTGTCCGCGCGCTCGGCCTGCACGCGCGCAGCATCGAGGTGATGGACCAGCGCGGTCTGCTGGAGCGGTTCCTCTCGCTCGGCCAGCAGTACCCGGTCGGCGGTTTCTTCGCCGGCATCGCCAAGCCGGCGCCTGACCGACTGGATACCGCACATCCGTACGTCCTGGGCATCCCGCAGACCACTACCGAGCGCCTGCTGACCGAGCACGCCATCGAGCTCGGCGTCGAGATCCGGCGCGGTTGCGAACTGGTCGGGCTGAGCCAGGACGGCCGCGGGGTGACCGTCGAGCTGGCCGACGGCGCGCGGTTGCGCTCGCGGTACCTCGTCGGCTGCGACGGCGGCCGCAGCACGGCGCGCAAGCTGCTCGGCGTCGGCTTCCCCGGCGAGCCCAGCAGGGTCGAGACGCTGCTCGGCGAGATGGCGGTGGCCGTCCCGCCGGAGACGCTCGCCGCCGTGGTGACTCAAGTCCGCAGGACCCAGAAGCGGTTCGGCGCGATACCCCTGGGGGGCGGGGTGTACCGCGTTGTCGTGCCCGCCGAGGGGGTGGCCGAGGACCGCACCATCCCGCCGACCCTGGAGGAGGTCAGGCAGCAGCTGCGGGTGGTCGCCGGCACCGATTTCGGTGTGCACTCACCGCGCTGGCTCTCCCGCTTCGGCGACGCCACCCGGCTGGCCGAGCGGTACCGGGTCGGCCGGGTGCTGCTGGCCGGCGACGCGGCGCACATCCACCCGCCGACCGGCGGGCAGGGGCTCAACCTCGGCATCCAGGACGCGTTCAACCTGGGCTGGAAACTGGCCGCCGAGGTCAACGGCTGGGCACCCGAGGGGCTCCTGGATAGCTACCACACCGAACGGCACCCGGTGGCCGCCGACGTGCTGGACAACACCCGCGCGCAGATGGAGCTGCTGTCCCTCGAGCCGGGTCCCCAGGCAGTGCGCCGGCTGATGTCGGAACTGATGGACTTCGAGGAGGTGAACCGGTACCTGATCGAGAAGATCACTGCGATCGGGGTGCGCTACGACTTCGGCGAGGGGCATGAACTGCTCGGCCGGCGGATGCGGGACGTGGGGCTGCAGCGGGGTCGCCTCTACGAGCTGATGCACGGCGGCCGCGGGCTCCTGCTCGACCAGACCGGCCGGCTCTCGGTGGCGGGCTGGGCAGATCGGGTCGACCACGTCGTCGACGTGAGCGAGGAACTGGACCTGCCCGCGGCGCTGTTGCGGCCGGACGGCCACGTGACGTGGGTCGGTGAAGATCAGCAGGATCTGCTGGGCCAGTTGCCCAGGTGGTTCGGCGCTGCCGTCAGCTGAGCGCGCAGTTGTGGCTCGAAAGGGCCCAATGCAGTCCGCAAGTGGTCGGCCTCGTCGTGCATGTTTCAGCGAAGTCGTCAGCGCGCGAGGCCGGGTCCACGCCTCACACTGCGCCTCGAGCAAAGGCGCAGTGCGGTCTCTGGTGGCCATTGGCCGTGAGTATCAGGTAGCAGCGGTGCGCCGTCTGCCGTCTCATCGCGCATTGCGAAGATGCCCTGATCTGCGGTGATGGGATGTATCCCGTGGTCGGGAGGAGTGTGACTACTCAGAGCGGGCGACGAGAATCGAACTCGCGCTATCAGCTTGGGAAGCTGAAGTTCTGCCACTGAACTACGCCCGCATGGTCCAGCCACTATACCGAAGCAGGCTGGGCGCCGATGTCACCGAGGCCGCTCCCGCAGGCCCGGCCCGGGGACCGAGCTCAGGGGTGCTGCACCTCGTCGATGTGGGTCAACGTGTGGTGCTCGAAATCGGTCGCGTCCACCGTCGCACTGATCTTCGGCACGCCGCCGATGAACGACCGGCGGAGGTCGATCTCGCAGTCGATCGCCAGCGAGCAGGCCGGGCACGGGACGGTGACGTAGGTCTGTGGTGCCCGGTCCCGGGACGGCGTCACGTGCACGCAGGTGTGCCTTTCGAAGCCGATCCGCTTCCCGTGCAGATACGCCAGCGGCAGACCGGCCGCCAG
>DASQFG010000152.1:0-3717 GCA_035633315.1 Nakamurella sp.
GTCTCGCCGATCACCACTCCCATCCCATGATCGATGAACAGCCGTCGGCCGAGTTGCGCACCCGGATGGATTTCGACACCGGTGACCGCCCGCACCGTCTGCGAGAGCAGCCGGGCGGCTAACCGGAGTCGAGGAACCTGCCACATCCGGTGTGCGATCCGGTGGAACCAGATCGCATGCACGCCCGGGTACCCCAGGGCGATCTCCGCGAACGATCTCGCCGATGGGTCCCGGTTGCGGGCTGCCTCGAGATCCTCGCGGAGCACCGTGAGCGCAGACCGTAAGCCGCCCATCAGTCCATCAGATCGGCGTACAACACCGAGGTGAGGTACCGCTCGCCGAACGAGGGCACGATCACCACGATCAACTTGCCCGCATTCTCCGGACGCCCCGCCACCTGGATCGCCGCGTGGATCGCCGCGCCGGAGGAGATGCCGACCAGCAGACCCTCGCGCTTGGCGGCGTCACGGGCCACCGCCACGGAGGTCTCGGCGTCCACGTCGATGATCTCGTCGTAGACGGTGCGGTCGAGGATTTCCGGGACGAAGTTGGCCCCGATCCCTTGGATCTTGTGCGGGCCGGGGGTGCCGCCGTTCAGGATCGGGGACTCGGCAGGCTCAACCCCGATGATCTGGACGCCCGGCTTGCGCGCCTTCAGGACCTGCCCGACACCGGTGATGGTCCCGCCGGTGCCGATACCGGCCACCAGGATGTCGACAGCACCGTCGGTGTCGTTCCAGATCTCCTCGGCCGTGGTGCGGCGGTGGATCTCCGGGTTGGCCTCGTTTTCGAACTGCCGGGCCAGGATCGCGCCGGGCCGCTCCTTGGCGATCTCCTGCGCCTTGTCCACACAGCCCTTCATGCCCACCGAACCCGGGGTCAGGATCAGCTCGGCGCCGTAGGCGCGCAGCAACGCGCGGCGCTCCTTGGACATGGTCTCCGGCATTGTCAGCACGACGTTGTAGCCACGCGCCGCCCCGACGAACGCCAGCGCGATACCGGTGTTGCCGCTGGTCGCCTCGACGATGGTGCCGCCGGGCGGCAACTCCCCAGACCGCTCCGCGGCGTCGATGATGGCAACGCCGATGCGGTCCTTCACCGAGCTGGCCGGGTTGTAGAACTCGAGCTTGGCCACGATGGTCGCGTCCAGCCCCTCGGTCAGCCTGTTCAGTCGCACCAGGGGCGTGTTGCCGATCAGCTTGGTGACGTCGTCATAGATCTTTGCCATGAATCCTCCTGTGCCGAGCCAACCTGCGGGTGAACCTCGAAAACCGGTAACGGCCTCGATCAAACCACGTCATGTCCGGGCGGCTGCGGCCTTCTGCCGCAGTCGTATGTCGCTGCAGGCTTCGCACACCGATGCCGGGATCAGCCCGATCGCCTGCAGCCTGGCAAAGATGGTGCAGCCCAGACAGAACCCGAACACCGACTCGAGCAATGCCGCGGCGGTGATCAACCCGACCAGCACCCACGACACCGTCGGCGCACCCAGGTAGTAGGCGACCAGCGCCCCCACCGACAGGGTCGCGCCGATGCTCTGCGCGAAGCGTTTCGGCGGGCCTGGGACCAGCTTGGCCGGTCCCAGGCGGGGCGCGATCACCTTTGTCGCCAGCTGCCCGAACGGCGAGAACCGCGGGCCGGTAGCCACCCTGGCCACGAACCCGAGCGCCAGCGGCCAGAGCAGCCACGGGCTGCGGAAGACCAGGGTGGCAATACACAGCAGCACCACCATGCCGGCGACCGATCGCGCCGCGTAATCATTGACCGGGTTCGGGAACGTCAGCAGCTTCTTCATGGCAATTCTCAGCTGACCTCTCGGAGAGTGCCTGCGGCCACGTCGTAGACGAAGCCACGTACCGAGTCCTTGATCGGGATGGCCGATTCGGCGTGGATCCGGGCGATGTTCTGGCGCACGTCGGCGTCCAGATCGGTGAAGGCCTCTGCGGCCCAGGTCGGCTTCACGCCCGTCTCGGCCTCGATCGCCTGCCGGAACTCGTCGTCGGTGAACGTCAGCATCCCGCAGTCCGTGTGGTGGATGAGGATGATCTCGGTGGTGCCCAGCAGTCGCTGGCTGATGGCCAGCGAGCGCAGCTCGTCCTGGGTGACGATGCCGCCGGCATTCCGGATCACATGGGCGTCGCCCTCGGACAGGCCGAGCAGCCCATACACGTTCAGCCGCGCATCCATACAGGCCACCACGGCCACGTGCTTGGCCGGCGGCAACGGGAGGTCACCCTTGTCGAAGGAATCGGCGTACTGCTGGGAGTTTCGCACCAGTTCGTCGGTGATGGTCATGAGAGGTCTCTTTCAGGCAGCAGGCTGGGGTCGGAAGCGAAGAAACCGTGGAACCGAACGGGGCCAGGAATCAGCGGTCTTCGCAACACAGAGCCGTGCTGGTGCGCATGTGGTCGACGTGCCGACGCCGGACCAGCACGCGGACGGCCTGCGAACAGGCCTGCATCGCGGTGCGCATCACCCGACAATCGTCACGCATCCGGCCGTTGTCAACTCCGCCCACTAGGCGACGACTAAGCTCGCCGCGAGTTGACGCCTGAGCCCGCCCCGAAAGTTGGCCAAGATCACATGGGTATCGATTTCGCCTCGTCGGAACGATCACGCATCGGCATCGAGTGGGAAATCGCCTGCGTCGATCGCCGTAGCGGCGAACTGAGCCCGGCGGCGCCCGAGTTGCTGGCCCGGATCGGCGACGGCCAGGGCTTCCCGCACGTGACGAACGAGCTGCTCACCAACACGGTGGAGATCGTCACCGCCCCGCACCACCGCGCCAGGCACGCCGTCGCCGACCTCACCACGATGGTCGAACGGATCATCGGCTACGCCGAACCGCTTGGCGTGGAGCTGATGTCGGCTGGCACGCACCCCTTCAGCCAGTGGTTCCAGCAGCAGGTCACCCCCGGCAAGACGCGCTACGACACCCTGATCGACCGCACCAGGTGGTGGGGGCGGCAGATGATGATCTGGGGCGTGCACGTGCACGTCGCGGTGGAGGACCGCCGCAAGGTGCTGCCCATCATCGACGGCCTGCTGACCTATCTCCCGCACTTCCAGGCGCTGAGCGCGTCGAGCCCGTTCTGGTCGGGCGAGGTCACCGGCTACGCCTCGAACCGGGCGCTGATGTTCCAGCAGCTGCCGACGGCCGGGCTGCCCCCGCAGTTCGCCGAGTGGGAGCAGTACGAGGGCATGGTCGCCGACATGCTGCACACCGGCGTCATCGACGAGCTCGGCGAGCTCCGCTGGGACATCCGGCCGTCCCCGCGTTGGGGCACCATCGAGGTGCGTACCTTCGACGGGATCTCCACGTCCAGGGAGATCGGCGCCATCGCGGCGCTGACCCAATGCCTGGTCGAGCACTTCTCCCGGGAGTTGGACGCCGGGCGTCAGGTGCCCTCCCTCCAGCCTTGGTTCGTCCGGGAGAACAAATGGCGGGGCGCCCGCTACGGCATGGACGCGATCGTCATCCAGAACGCCGCCGGGGACGAACGGCTGGTCACCGAGGACCTCGACGAGCTGCTGCCGATGCTGGCACTTGTCGCGCAGGCACTGGACTGCACCGCCGAGCTGGAGAACCTCCGCGACATCGTCGCCCGCGGCGCCAGCTACCAGCGGCAGCTGCGGGTCGCCGCCGCCAATGACGGCAGCCTGAAGGCGGTGGTGTCCTCGCTGGTACGGGAGCTGCGCGAGGGTCAGCCGGACTGA
>DASQFG010000153.1:0-5673 GCA_035633315.1 Nakamurella sp.
GCCACCTGCGCAGCGCTGGCGCCGATCACCACCAGCCGCGGATCACACGCCTCGAGGACGGCCAAGGAACGGACCACCCAGGGCCCGGACCCGTTGTCCACCAACGCTTTCGGCATGCCCAAGCGGCGACCGAGACCGGCCGCCAGCAGGAGTGCGGCGATGCGGGAAGGGCGAACCGAGCGGGTCAGCGGTTGATGACCGTGTGCGGGTGGATGTAGGGGACCTGCGGGAGCGGGAACTGGACCTCACCGAACGGCGACAACGCACCCTGCACGTGCGTGCTGAGTTCGGTGACGGGATGCTCGCCGTCGGGTAGATCCGGCCAGGTCGGGTCGACACCCTTACCGCGTTCGTCGGCCACGGATCCTCCTCGCGTCACGGGCGACGACCACCACCGCCCGCCGTGCCTGCCCCGTTGATCATGTCAGAAGCAGGAGGATGGTCGGCCACCCTCCCATCCATTGTCCCGCACCTGCGCCGATCCGCTCAACAGCCGCCACACGTCACACTTCCGGTCGCCAACCGGCCCCTGCGCCCACGGTCGTCGCAGCCGCACCACCCCTTTCTGGCGCGGATCATCATCGCCGGCGGGCATCAACGTTGCGGTTGTGGGAACGGTGTGACAGAAGTCAACGATTTCGTCCGCGCTGTGGATGATGATCCGCGCGGCACCAGGGGCGGGTCGCCGACCCGTTGACCCGGCACTGGGCCACCGCCCCGCCCGCCCGTCACTACCGTGGTTCAGGTGCCGACGACTCTGGACTGGCTGCGCTCACGGAACGACCGTGAGCTGGTCGGCCTGTTGCGCGCCCGTCCCGATCTGACGGTGCCCGCGCCGACGGACCTCACCGTGCTCGCCGGGCGCCTGAACACCGGGCCGTCGGTGTGGCGGGCGATGGAATCACTGACCCTGTTCCACATTCAGATCCTGCAGGCGCTGGCAGTGCTGGGCGCCGAGAAGCATGCGGTCGCCCGCGACGACGTCGCCGACCTGCTCGGCCCCGACGTGCCCGATCTGGCACTGGCGACCGCGTTGGGCGATCTCGAACTGCTCGCGCTGGTCCGCGGTACCGACGTCGTGCACATGCCCTCCGCGGTGTCGGCGGCGCTCGGCCCGTACCCGGCCGGTCTCGGGTCACCCGGCCGGTTGACCGTCGACGAGGCCAGGGCGGCCCTGGCCGGGGTGAACGGCGACCAGCGGACCATGCTGGATCGGCTCGCGCACGGCACGCCCCGCGGCAGCGCCGATCACCGCTCGCGGGTCGCCGCAGCGCTCTCGGAGCTTGTCGAGTCAGGGCTGCTCCGGCGGGTCGATGCCGGCACCGTGGAATTGCCGCGCGAGGTGGGCATCGCGCTGCGCGGTGATCGACCGCTCGGCGAGATCCAGGTCCGGCAACCGGTCGGCGAGGAGCGCGACCACGGCATCGGCACCGTCGACGGCACCGGCGGCGGGCAGTCGCTGGCCACGGTGGCCAGGCTCAGCCGCCTGCTGGACCTGATCGGGCAGAATTCGTCACCCGCGCTGAAATCCGGCGGGCTGGGCGTCCGGGAACTGCGGCGGCTGGCCAAGGCCATGGGTGACGACGAGGCCTCCACGGCGATGGACCTCGAGCTGCTGGCGGCGGCGGCGTTGATCGCCACCTCGGACGCTCGCGGGCGCTCGGCCGACGCGTGGACGCCGACCAAGGCCGCCGACGAATTCCTGGCCCTGCCGCACGAACGGGCCTGGGGCCTGATCGCGCAGACCTGGCTCGATTTGCGCCGCAACCCTTCTCGGGTGGGGACCCGGGATGCGGCCGACAAGGTGCTGAACGCGCTGTCGGTGGAGCTGTCCTGGATCCGCGGGCCGGCGGAGCGGCGCTTCGTGCTCGGGGCGCTCGCCGACCTGCCGCCGGGGTACGGGCTGGACCGCTCGTCACTGTCTGGGCGGCTGGCCTGGCGATCGCCGCTCCGGCCGCCGGAACGCAGGGACGCGGTGCTGAACTCCACCGTCGCCGAGGCCACCACACTCGGCCTGGTGGCCTTCGATGCGCTGACCACGGCGGGCCGCGCGGTGCTGCGCGGAGACACCGACGAGGCGGCAGCGGCCCTGGAAGCCGCGCTGCCCGCGCCGGTGGACACCGTGCTCATCCAGGCCGACCTGACGATCGTCGCGCCAGGCCGGCTGGAGCCGGAGCTGGCGACCAGGCTCGGCCAGGTCGCCGATGTGGAGTCGGCCGGCAGCGCCACCGTGTACCGGGTCACCCCGCAGACCATCAGGCGCGCGCTGGACGCCCGGGCGTCGACCGCGGACCTGCACGAGCTGTTCACCCGACACTCGGCCACTGGGGTGCCGCAGGCGCTCTCCTACCTGATCGACGACATCGGCCGGCGGTACGGGGTGTTGCGGGTCGGCCGCGCCGGTACGTACCTGCGCAGCGACGATCCGGCACTGATCGATCAGGCCATCGCCGAGGCGGCCCAGGTCGCGATCACCCTGCGCCGGCTCGCTCCGACGGTGGCGATCACCACTTCGGCCCTGGACGATCTGATGAACCACCTGCGGTCGGCGGGAATGGTGCCGGCGGCCGAGGACGCCAGTGGCGGGGTGGTGGACCTGCGTCCCCAGCCGCAGCGGATCAAGGCCTCCCCGCCGATCCATCAACTCTGGCGCGAACCGCCGCCGCCCAGCGACGATCAACTCGACAACCTGGTCGCCCGGATGCGCAGCGCAGACCGGGCGGGGGCGGTCAGCGGCCCCGGTCGCGGTCAGGGAGCGGCGAGCCCGCCGGGCGCTTCCCTGATCCTGCTGCGCGACGCCGCCGATCACCGCGGGTCGGTGTGGATCGGGTACGTCGACGCAGAGGGCGGCACCTCGCACCGGATCATCGAGCCGGTCGCCATCTCCGGTGGAGCCGTCGTCGCCTACGACCGGCTGCGCGGTGCGATGCGAACGTTCGCGCTGCACCGGATTTCCCGGGTGAGGCCGGTGGACGATGACGGCACCGATGAACCCTGAATCGCCGCGCACCGATCGCCCGCTGTTCTCCGCTGATCGTCCGCGCTGGTCGTTGACGGGATCGGGCCGGCGGGCCGCCTGCCGGGTTCGCGAGGGGACCTGCCGGAATGGGCTGGCGAAAGTCCTGACAGGGAACAGACGGGACGGCGAACAAGTGGGATGGGACCAGAAGCAGTGGATGGTGGACGGATGAGCCATGACGAGCTGAAGGCGTACTGCCTGGCCAAACCGGGCGCATGGGAGGACGAGCCGTGGGGCGGCGATCACGTCGCCAAGGTCAGCGACAAGATCTTCGCGTTTCTCGGGTCCGTCGACAGCACCAGCATCGGGCTCAAGTGCGGGCGGTCCGCAGAGGACGCGCGCGAGTGGCGAGAGCAGTATCCCGGCGACGTGACCGTGACCGCGTACATCGGCCGGTACGGGTGGAACACCTTCGTCGTCGGTGCGGCCGTGCCCGACGACGAGTTGCGGGAGGCCATCGACGCCTCCTACGACGACGTGGTGAGCCGGTTGCCGAAGTCCCGACGACCCGGCTGATCTGGCCGGCTCATCCCTGCGCGGCCGATGCGAGCCGGCGGTGCCGGCCGCTCGTCCGGGTCGGCTCACGGCCGGCCGAGGCAGAGCACCTCCGCCGACGTCGGGTGCACCAGGGTGTGCACCGTGCCCTGCGGACAGTCAGTGTCGTTGATGGTGTCCGGCAGCACGGCCAGCACCCGGTACAGCCCGGAGGCCGTACCCCCGCTCGCGGTGCGGCAAGCCGCCTTCCCGACCTGGCCGCCCGACGACCCCGCGTACAGGCAGTCGCCGACGTCCGCGACGTAGTTCAGGCACAGCACCGCGGAGTCACGGGCGACGAGCACGACATCGCTGGACACCGCCGCGCATCGCGAGGAGTTGGTGGTGTCCTCGTAGCGAGCCACGACCTGGAACTCGACGTCGGCGGATCCGCAGTCGACCGGGATGACCGACGGGCCGCCGCTGGAACTCAGGCAGTCGCCGGCGGCGAGTTCGCCGGAACCGCCCAACGGCCGCGCCGTGTTCGACCACAGCGCCAGGCCCGTCACCACGGCGATGGCGACGACCACGACCAGCACGACCAGCCCGGCCCGCCGCGACGGGCGCGGCAATACGTCGTCGAAGGAACCCAGCGCCGCGCGCGGGGGTGGCCGGTGTTGCTCGTCGTGCGGCCGGCCGGGCGCTGGTTGCAGCGATGGCATCGCCGCGGGCCGTTGCCCAGCGCGCCCACCCGCATCGGCGGAGGGTTGCCCAGCGCCCGGCCAGCCGAACGCCGGCTGGGCTGGGTGCCGCTCGCCGATCGACGGCGGCGGGTGCGGCGGCATTCGCACCGCGTGCTCGACTCGCGGATCGGGCCACCCGGCGGCCGGCGGGGTCGGGGTCCCCCGCGGTTCGACGACCGTTTCCTTTCCCTCGTTGGACGGCTGGCGGACAGCGCGCTGGTCCGGTCCGGACCCCCGCCCGATCGGTCGTACCTGATCGGCGGGCAGACCGCCGGGACCGATCTCCATCGCCCGCCAGCGAGGCGGGGGTCCGGGCTCGGTCATGCTGCCAGCCTGCCAAAGTCGGGGACGGTCGGCGGCGCCAGCCCGTCACCTCTTGGACGGCGGGCGGTCAGGTGCTCGTCAGTTGCCGGTCAGTGGCCCGACGTCGACGATCGCGATCACCGGTTCGCCGGCCTCGTCGGAGGCGGCCAGATCGATGTCGGCGCTGATCCCCCAGTCGTGATCACCCGCCGGATCGTCGAAAACCTGCCGCACATGCCAGGTGTCGGCGGATCGGGTGATCATCGCGAGGTCCGCGGCGCGGGCTGCCGGACCGATGCCAAGGTCGTCGTACTCGTCCCAGTACGGCTGCATCGCCTCTGCCCAGCGCTGCTCGTTCCAGCCGGTCCCGAGGTGCATGTCGGCCAGTGCGGTGTGCCTGCGGTGGGCGAGCAGTTCCACCCGCCGGAACAAGCCGTTGCGCACCATGACGGTGAAACCGCGTTCGTTCGCGGTGATCCCGCGCTCGCCGGCCCGCGCCGTCGGCGGCCGGACGACCCCATCGGTGATCGTCAACTCGTCGGCGTCCGGATGGGCCAACGCCTCCCACTCGTCCAGCAGGCTGGAGTCGACGCCGCGGACGAGCTCGCCCAGCCAGGAGATCAGATCGTTCAGATCCTCGGTCCTGGCGTCCTGCGGGACGGTCCTGCGCATCGCCCGGTAGGCGTCCGCGAAATACCGCAGCACCACCCCTTCGGACCTGGTCAGGCCGTAGAACGCAACGTATTCGGAGAACGTCATCGCCCGCTCGTACATGTCCCGGACCACCGATTTGGGCTCCGGGGTGTACTCGGCGATCCACGGATGCCCCTTGCGGTAGGACTCGTACGCGACCTCGATCAGATCGGCCAGCGGCTTGGGGTAATCGATGTCCTCCAGCAGTTCCATGCGTTCGGTGTACTCGATGCCCTCGGCCTTCATCGCGCCGATCGCCTCGCCGCGCGCCTGGTGGCGTTGCGCGTACAGCACCGGGCGCGGGCCCTCCAGGGTGGCCTCGATGAGCGAGACCACATCCAGCGCATAGGTTTCCGACTCGCGATCCAGGATGTCCAGGGCGGCAAGGGCGAGCGGCGAGAGCGGCTGGTCGAGCGCGAAATCCAGCTGCAGATCGGCGGT
>DASQFG010000154.1:0-1788 GCA_035633315.1 Nakamurella sp.
GTGGTCCTCGGCTCCACCGACGACCCGGAGCTGCGCGGATTCGCGCTCACCGGACTGTCCGACGCCGCCGTCCGGCTGGCAATGTGGAAGCGGGTCGTGGGCGCCATCCCGTCCACGGTGCCGTTTGCCGGGACGGGCTGACAGACCGTGCCCAGTGGGCCAGGTCCGATACGGCGCGGGTCCGGCAGGGACGACATGATTCCCGTGGTAGGGCCGCGGGCGTCGTCATCGTCGGGGCTGGTCAGCAGCACCCGGGCGCGGCCCCTGGGAAATGCTCGGCGGGGGCCGATGCGCTGATCATTTGCGCGGCTCTCCGACGATGCGCTGAGCAAAATAGCGGCAAAGCGCCCATATCGGTCCGGTTTTGGTGCCAATGATCAGCGCATCAGCGGGAGCCCGATCAGTGCAGCCCGGAGACGCCCGCACCCGACCGGCTCATCACAGCGGGTTCCATCGCCTGCTGCTGGGATCACCGATGCCGGCTCACCCTGCGCGGACGATCTCCACCAGCCGCTCGGTGATCTCGGCGATCGGCACCTCCTGCTTGCTGGCGGAGGCGCGGTCCCTGACCTCGACGACCCCGCTCGCGACTCCCCGGCCGACAACACAGATGGTCGGCACCCCGAGCAGTTCCGCGTCGGTGAACTTGACCCCGACCGAGGCGTTGCGGTCGTCCAGGATGACCCGCACGCCCGAGGCATCCAGCCCTGCGCTGATCAGCTCGGCGGCCTCGGCGATCTCCTCGCCCTTGCCGGCGATCACCACATGCACGTCAGCGGGCGACACCTCGCGCGGCCAGATCAACCCGCGTTCGTCGTGTGAATTCTCCGCGACCGCGGCGACCGCCCTTGACACACCAACGCCGTACGACCCCATGGTGACGGTGACGAGCTTGCCGTTCTCGTCGAGTACCTGCAGGCCGAGCGCGTCGGCGTACTTGCGTCCCAACTGGAAGATGTGTCCCATCTCGATCCCCCGGGCGGTGTGCAGCGGGTGCCCGCACACCGGGCAGGGGTCGCCGTCCCTGACCTCGGCGGCCTGGATCGTCCCGTCGGCGGTGAAATCGCGCCCGGCGACCAGGTCGATGACGTGCCGGCCGGGTTCATCGGCGCCGGTCACCCACGCGGACCCCTCGGCGACGTGCGGGTCGAGCAGGTACCGGATCGCGCTGGCCCGGTAGGCGCCGAGCACCTCGGGGCCGATGTACCCGCGGACCAGCGAGGGGTTGGCGGCGAAGTGCTCCTCGGTGAACGGCTCGACACCGGCGGGCGCGACCTGGGCCTCCAGCCGCTTCGGGTCGACCTCCCGGTCGCCGGGCACGCCGATGGCCAGCGGTTCCGCGCTCCCGTCGGGGTGCCGGAGCAGCACCAGCACGTTCTTCAGGGTGTCCCCCGCCGCCCAGGGCCGGTCTGTTCGAGGGAACCGCGAGTTGAGCACGGCCACCAGCGAGTCGATCGTCGGCGTGTCGGGCGTGTCCTCGACATGCGCGGCCGGCACCGCCGACGCGTCGATCGGCGGAGGCACTTGCACAGCTACCGCTTCCACGTTCGCCGCGTAGTCGCAGTTGCCGCACCGGACATAGGTGTCCTCGCCCACCTCGGCCTCGGCCAGGAACTCCTCGGAGGCCGACCCGCCCATGGCACCGGACATGGCGGCGACGATCACGTACTTGAGGCCCAGCCGGTCGAAGATCCGGACGTACGCCGCCCGGTGCAGGTCGTAGGACGCCTGCAGGCCCGCGTCGTCCAGGTCGAAGGAGTACGAGTCCTTCATGACGAATTCCCGGCC
>DASQFG010000155.1:0-4157 GCA_035633315.1 Nakamurella sp.
CCATCCTCGACTCTCCCCACTGTCGCCTCCCTGGTTCACGGTGCGGGTGCGGTGCTCGTGGCACGGGTGTGTTGCTCGGCGCCCCGCACCGGCGATGCGCGCCACCGGAACATGCCTCGACGGAACAGCCCGGCGCCGTCCCTCCGTTGCCGTGAACGATACCTCGCGCGACACCTAATGTCCAGCTATTGACACCTAAATCGAACGTGTGTAGTCTAGACTCAGACAGTCGGGAGGAGGGCTCATGAGCGTTCAGGCTTCGGACCTGCTGGCTGTGAGCGCCAACGTTGGCCGTCCCTGTGATGGCTGGCCCGACGACGCGGAGAGTCACCGGCCGCCGGACCCGGCGGTCGGCGACGACCGCGCACGCGCCCGGGCGGAGTGCAACAGCGATCTGGCGCGTCATCTGGCAAGCATCCCCGAGCCCCCCGACAGCGCCGAGCCGCCGCCGGTGACGGTGCTCGACTTCGCCGAGGAAGCGTTCACCGGTGGCCCGGACGCGGCCGCCGCCATCGTGGCGGGAGCGGATCCGGGGGCCGGGTCGGCGGTGCTGCTGGGAATGCTGGACCCGGCGCTGGTGACGCCGGCCTCGATGGTCGGGGTGATCGCTGCGACGGAGAAGCTGGCGTCCTGGGTGCAGGCACTGCAGCATCGGTGGCTGGCCGCGTTCACGGTACCGGGGGTGGCCGCAACCCGGCAGGGATTGCTGACCTACGCCGGCGCACCGGGTCAACCGTTGCACCGGGCGGCGCAGGCCGCCGCCCGCAGCGAGGCGGACGCCGACGGCGCGGTCGATGCGCGTGGCCATGCCCGCAGCCGGATCGGTGGCACTGGCCGCGGCGAACCTGATCTGCCGTTTTCCGGTCCAGCGGTGCACGGCGACGCCGACACCGACCGGGTGATCGACGAGGCGGCGTTCACCGTCGCGGCGGCCGAAGTGTCCGCGGCGTTGCATTTCTCGCCGGTGACCGCGCAGCGCCGGGTACGCCAGGCACTGGACTTCACCATGGACCTGCCGGGCACCTTGCAGGCCCTGTCGCTGGGGCGGATCGATCGGGGCCGGGCGTTGACGATCCTGGACCGAACCCAGAACCTGCCGGCCGACCTGCGGCGCAGGGTGGAGACGGCGGTGCTGCCCAAGGCGACCTCCCGCACGCCAGGCCAACTACGCGGCATCGTGGACCGTGCGGTGATCTCGGTGGATCCCGCAGCGGCGAAGAAACGGCAGATCAAGGCCCGCGAAGAACGCCACGTGACGGTGCGGCCGAACCGCGACGGGATGTCCACCTTCATCGCAGAGATCGCCGCCGAACATGCCGGGGTCGCATTCAGCGTGCTGGACCGGGTGGCGACCACCCTGCACCGTCGCGCGGACGAGAACCGCCGGATCGGGGCAGTGCGCGCCGACGTGTTCAGCGACATCTTCGACCAGCTGGCCACCCAGGGAACGGTGGATCTGCGCGCCACCATCGACGGCCGGGCGGTGATCACCCACGACCCGTTGAGGTGCTCATGGATCAACGACACCGCCACCATCGCCGGCCGTTTCGACCCCGACACCCCGCTGATCGACCCACACGCCGGCAACACCCACAACCGCGACGCCGACCCAGACACCACCGCAGACACCACCGCGGACACCCCGCTGACCGACCCACACGCCGGCAACACCCACAGCCGCGACACCGACCCAGACACCACCGCGGACACCCCGCTGACCGACCCGCACGCCGGCAACACCCACAGCCGCGACACCGACGCAGACACCACCGCAGACACCACCGCTGACACCCCGCTGACCGACCCGCACGCCGACGGGAAGCCCGACGACAACGTCGACAGCCCCGGCGACCCCGACCGGCGACGGGGGCCAGCGACCCCGGGTCCGAGCGACCCGGCAGACGGGGCGGATTCAACTGACATCCCAGCCGCCCCCGACGACGACCCGCGCCGCGGCACAGCCGCTCCCGATCCGGACAGCGCGGCACCCGGGGCGGATTCAACTGACATCCCAGCTGCCCCCGACGATGCTCTGCGCCGCGGCACAGCCGCTCCCGATCCGGAGAGCGCGGCACCCGGGGCGGATTCAACTGACACCGCAGCCGCCCCCGACGACGACCCGCGCCGCGGCACAGCCGCTCCCGATCCGGTGAGCCCACAGCGCGAAGACCGACCCATCGGGCGGCCGTTCGTATTCCCCACCCAGCAAGGCCGGCTGACCCACCTGAACGTGACGATCGCGGCCACCACCCTCGCGGGACTGGACGAGCTGCCCGGCGAACTCGATGGCTACGGCCCCATCCCCGCCGACCTGTGCCGCGCCTTGGCCGTCAGCGCCGCGAGCATCACCGCCGTCGGCGTCGACCCGACCTGCGGCACCGCGCTCGACGTGGGCCGCACCATCTACCGGCCACGGCTCTCCCACCGAGACCACGTCACCCAACGCGACCGCACCTGCCGATTCCCCGGCTGCCGGCAACCCGCCCGACGCTGCCAGATCGACCACTCCGAAGAATTCTGCGACGGCGGCGCCACCTGTCCCTGCAACCTGGCCTGCCTGTGCAAGTTCCACCACGACCTGAAAACCACCGGGCTGTGGGACGCCCAGCAACATCCCGACGCCAGCATCACCTGGACCAGCCCTACCGGACGGACGTACCGCACCCAAACGCCCGAGTGGCCCGTTGCCGCACCGAAAGACCACCCAGGACAGCACACCTCGACCGTGACCGATGCCGAAGCAGGCGACACCAACGCCGCACCCCAGCACGCCGTACCCGCGACGGTGGCGAGCGAGGAGCCACCGTTCTGACGCGCTCCCGATGGCACCCCGACGATCGGCAGGGCAACGCAGCCGGTGACAAGACCCGCACCGAGCAGCGATGCTTGCGGGTACACGGGCGACGAACGGAGACCGATGGCACCCGCGAACCGAGCACAGCTCCGCGGCAATCTACAGCTCCGCGGCAATTCGTTGCCCGACGCGCCGGTCGATCCGGCGGAGCGCACACCGATTGGCGACGCACCGGGAGCGGTGCGAACAGCGCCGGTGAACCAGGCTCCGGTCCCGACAAAGGCCACGCGCGCGCGGACACCTGCACGCGGGCTCACCTCAGCGTCGACCTCGACGGAGACTCTACGCAGCATCTGCGTCGACGAGCGACGAGCGCGGCTAGGCATCCGTCACCACCTCGCGGCGAGAGCCCGGGGCATCGCTCCGGCAGCACTCGTCGACGATCTGGTCGCCCTCAGCCGGCAGCCGATGCGGAATCGGTGTGAGAGTCGCCCGGTCTCATGCCCCGACCGGCGTTCTCCGCGGCCCACGCCTCCGAGCGCCGCTTGATGCCGGTCAACATCTTGCGCACCAACCGGAAGTCGGCGTCCTCGGTCGGCAGCACGCCGCGCGGGAGGCCCGGTTCGATGTGCAGGCGCTGACGGCCTCGGGTGATCAACCGGGTGGTCCGCTCGTCGATCGGGTGGAGCACCCACACCCAACTGCCCCAGGCCGTCTCCCAGAGCAGCCACTCGGGCCGCTGGAACGATGAGATGTGCAGCACGGTCGGCCGTCCACCGCTTCCCTCCTCGATCGTCGAGGGGGGTGCGGAATCGTCGTCGGCCCCGCGCGAGCGGAACCTGCCGTGCCTGGTGGGATCGGCCGGAGGCACATCGGAGGCGTCGTAGGCGTACCGGCCGTCCGGACCGAATCCGACCTGGACCAGCCAGGGCCAGATCTCACCCGGCCGCGCGGAGACGGTGATGGCCCTGGTGAAGCACACCCGCGGCGTCGGGCACATGTCGTCGCCGGGCAGCGTCTCGGCCACCTCCGCGGGTGTTGCGCCCCAGCACAGCTGCCAGCGACGGTAGGCGGACGTGGCGCCGGAAGCGATCGGCATGCGGGTGATCCTCCCCTCGGGCATGACGTCGAGCCAATAGCCGTTCGGTCCGGCTGGACAGAGGCGATGGTCCCTGATTCTGCGGTGCACAGGACCTTCGCCCCTGATCAGTGGGCCGTCGTTCTCTGCTCAAACGGGCGAAAACGGACCAATGTAGGACTGTTCCGAACCGTGTCAGTCGAGGAGGCGCGCCGTGACATCGGTGGCTGCCGCAAGTCCCGTCCGTCTGCAGGGCCAGCTGGATGTGCCGCTCAACCGATGGCT